>NZ_SJNS01000036.1:0-6785 GCF_004331005.1 Acinetobacter sp. ANC 5045
CAATCCATGTTGCAAAGCGACTGAAGCAATTGAAACGTCCGGTGCTTTACAAGCCTGAACGATCTGCTGTTTAAATTCAGCACTGTATGTTCTTCGTTTTTTCGCAAGAGATGCGATGGATGTCTGATTATTTGTAGTCATAAATTTAAGTCCCCACTTGTTTCTAAGTGGGGACTAAATTAAGGCTTATAGGATGAATTCAGAAGGTGTGTTCAGCGGACGCTTACGTTTAAAGAACTTTCCCGTGTACTTTGTAGCTATAAGATTGACTCATGGCAAACGGTAGACTTTTGGGATAAAGTTAAACTTTTGAAAGTAGTAGATAGTAATGTTAACTATCAAAGTGTTTATCGGCTAATACTTCGACTAGTTAAAGATGGCTATTTAACGGTTGATGATGAAAAAAGTATATATGGACAAACAACCTATACTGAAGCTGAAAATTTGCATGATTTACGATCACAGTTTTGCATTGAGTCAACATCTACCCTCCAAGAACTAAATTTGAAAAAAGAAGAGTTTGAGAGCGAAATGATTTCATTAGAAGAAGAAATTGAAGCATTGCATGATTTAAAAGGACAATTTCCTGATATTCAGTTTAAAATTGAACAATTACGACAAATGAAAAGCAAAGAAATTAATAGCTTGAAAATAAAAATCAAAGCTATTAATTCTTTAATCAATTATTGTTCATAATATATTTTTTGGGATTATCCTTGTAGATATATGTAGATAGAATTCGGAGGTTCGCTACCAAACAGTTTTTTATCTCGTTCTTTCCCCCATTTTTTACAGCGATTATTTATATCATTTCTGAAACTCTGATAAAATTTTCGGAAAAGAACATTATTATTTAATAAGGAATAGTTCCATTTGTAAAATCTTGAATCTACAATTTTTGTAAATAAAATCATATATTGCCAAAACTCTTCATTATCCTTTGTAGATAACATTTTAGTGAACCAATATTTAGACCAAACATTTCTTTCATACATATATAAAGATGCTTTGTATGCCTCTCCAATTATCCCATTGAAATCTTTGTATGTATTAAATAGTTCTTCAGATAAAGAGTTTTCATTTAAACATCCAGTAACTAGGATTCCTCTAGCAATTTGAGATGGTTCTACACAATTGATTTTTTGATTAACATAATCGTAAATAATAGTCTCATTATTATTTACTATTGCAGCCAATACATGACTGTATATTTGTTGATCTGATAGCGCTTTATCTAATAGTTCAAATCGATATGAATTCAAATCTCGATTTTTACTCCCCCAAATTGACATCTGTTTTAGTGGGATTTTTTCATGGCCGATTGTTATATTGGTAAAAGAGTCACTATTGCTTATTTTGTTCCAAAGCAATTGAGCCTTTTGAGCATTATCATCAGAGTAAGTATAGGCTAGCAGTAAAATAAAGTTATAAAATTTAGATATATGAGAGCTTTCTAATTTAGAAAAAGTATTAAACCATTCATCTTTCAATTCTGGAGCTGAATTTGCTATGTGAGCAAATGCTTCTGGTAACATTCCATTTAAGATAAGATCGGCACCTTTTGTTTTTAAATAACTAATATAATTATCAAATTGATGATTTTGATTTTCATGTCTTTTCTCAAAAGCTTCACCAGATTCTGAAAGTGATTTTAGATTTTGCTCAAAGTTAACATTCTCTTCTATTCTGTCAACTGAAAATAATGAAGTAACATTTCTTTTTAATGATAAGTTTTCAATAATTTCTAAATCTGGAAAATCAATATTAGTATTGATAATAACTTTAAAGATAGAATCTATAGCAAATGCTATTCTTTGTAATCCTATAATTGAAAGATATTCACTAGCATTTCCATAGATATTAGGATTAATGTTTGCTACGGCAGTTTCTTCATCTACTAAATTATTTTTTGCAGATAGTAGCCATAATAATGAGCCATAAAATAACTCATAGTTATTAGCATCTGTTGTTAAACCTGACCAATTTATCTCAATAAAATCATTTAATAAACCTATATCCTCATTAATACTTATTGCTCTAAAAACCTCTGCTTTTATAAATGAATTATGACTATTTAAATGTTCCTTTAAAATTTTCTTATATTTTTCTGTTGGTTCTATTTCATTAATATTTGCGTAATAAAGTAAATTTAAAATTTGATGTTCTTGTAATTTTCTATCAAGAATTTGATCAAACTCTTCAGCTGTTATAGGCTCTATAATTTCTATAAGATCGATAAATACATTATCCTCTTTATTGAAATTAATAAGGACTTCAATTTGTTGAGTTGGTTCAATATGTGGAAGAATTTGCATAACTGAATATTGATTTACAAAGTTTTTATCATTTTCAGTCAATCCATCAAATAATTCTGAGTTTTTATTAAGCTTATGTAATTCTAATAATTTATCGACATGTTCTTTCGTGGATAAAATATTATGTTGATCTATATTTAATATACCACATCGTAAAGGGTATTTAGTTCGACTCAAAATATCGGTAATTAATTCTCTATGCTTTGATATAACTTCTGCTGATCTAAAGCGTGCAAGGCCAGTTTGAATATCATGTAGTAAAAGACTTTCTGATGTCTGATTTAAGTCATTCCAGATTTGACTTACATCTAGCTCATCACACACTTGAATAGTTTTAACAATATTTACTGGTTCTAGTGATTCAGGGTCACAGGGATCAGTAGAACAATAGTTTTCTATTCTTCTCCATCCATCAGAGTAAGCATCATCTCTAAGTTGCTTAGCCAGATTCTCCGCAAATTTTGCATCATTGGATTCACCTGTTGCATAAAGTATTCTTATATAAGCCCATTGCGCAACACTTGAATTGCTTGAAGAATTCAAAATTTTTGCTTCATTTAATAATTGCGTCCTTGTATTCTCCCAATCAACAAGGTTGTATCTAATTAAGCTAATAAAGTCTTTGTGTGGGGAGCTATAACTTGAATTTAAACTACAGCCAAAGCTCCATTTAGTAAATTCAGGTGCAAAATTGGCTAAAGGTTTTCCTGCTAAGATATGGAATGCCGTAATAACCAATGTATCAATATCTTTTTCGTTTTCAGTTAATTGAGAAATTAATCCTTTTTCAACTGACGATAGTTTATTTAATTTTTCTGAAATTTCGGCCTTATTCTTTTCAAGCGCATTTAAGCGATCTTTATCGTCTTTCTTTGAAAATGAGGAAAGTTTTTTTTCGGGCGATAATGAATAATATTGTAACCATTTTTTGATCTGTACTTCAATACATAGCCAAGATTGTGAAGTATAAGAGATACAAATAATCGACTTTTCGACCCAATTAAAATTTGGTTGATTGCCCCCATTCAAACATAACTCTTCCAAAATATTTATAAAATCAGAGATTTTCCTTTCAACAATTGTAGAAAAATAACCAAGATATGCCTCATCGGTATTTTGGAGAGAAACAAAACATGAAACTAAAGCGGTAAGAGCCTCACTAGAGTAATAATTAGGCTCAAATATCAATATTGTAAGACTAGAAATAATAATATCTGAGGTTTTATCTAATGCATTTATCGGCTCAATAATTTTAGCCAAACCATCGTCCAAATTTTTACCATTTCGCTTCATTCTATTTAATTGAAGAACGATTTCTAACCCTAATGAAAAACATAATCCTTCATCTCTTAATTTATATGAATTAAGATCATCTTCGATGACTTCAAAAAAACGGCCTTCAGCAACAGCGTTGAGATTTCCTTTAAAATAATTCAGATCATCTTTTTCATCCTTGACTAACTTATTTATAATTTCCTGTGCATGAGTCTGAAGACTTATTAAAAATTCAGAATATGTTATTTCTTCATATCTCTCAGATTCCATCTGCCTAATGTGTTCTAATAATATTCTATTGACATCTAACTCATCAATTTGCTGGATTTTCTGTTTACCGAATAGACTAATAGCGATATTGAGCAATCTAGGATTCAATAAAGAGTTAGCTACGCTAACTGTAAGTGTGGTGGGATTAATTTCTTTTTGGATTAAAATCTCATTTCTCTCTGCTTCAGACCAATCCATTACAGTTACTATTTTATAATCATTTATAATTTTTCTTTTGACTTTTTCATTAAAGAAGGTAGTTCTTGACGTAACTAAAATTTTAACTCTATTATTTTCAAATAAGTGAGAAATTGTATTGATAATAAGAGGCCAGTCTACATCTGGTTTCTGGTTTATTCCATCAATAGAGACTAGGAGGTTTATATTATGTTCACCTGAATCAGTTCGCCACTTTTTGAATCTATCCTTCCACTTTCCAACAGTAATTTGATTCTCTTCGTCATTTGTTTGTTCAATAATTTTTTTTATTAAAAAATATTCTAAATCATTATTACCTAATTGGCTAAAATCTTGAGCTGTCAAAAAAATATGTAAGGGTTTGTCTTCAAGGAATAACCAACTTTGTGCAGTAACCCACGATTTACCAACACCTTCTTTTCCTAGTATGAAATTAATATCTTCTGTAAATAAATTATGATGAATTGTATTAATTAGACGTTCACGAGGTAATAATTTCGGTAGATTTGGGTCATTAGGAGCTAAAGGTTGACCAAAACTATGTTTTGCTGCTTTGTTATTAGAGAATGATTGTAATAACCATTCTTGGTTCTTTTGTAATAGAAGTCTTAGTCCATCAAAATCTATATCTTTTTTTCTATGAAAGACATGACATTCAAAAAAATTATTGATGTAATCAAAGTCTAATGTTTCAAGACTCTCTGCACCAAAATCATTATGCGTTTCATTATGAATAATTATTGCTTTTGCAATTTTTGGAGAATCGTCTTGATGATAAGTGAAAACGAGTGAGCCAGAAATTCCTTCAAAATTCTTATTCTTCTCCACTAAATTTGGGTTTGAATTTAAATGACGATAAAAAATCATTGATCCAAAATATTTAGGCTTATCTAAATCTAAATTAATCCAATCTTTATCCTTTTCATTAAAACCCCTTGCAATATAAGATTCGGTATAAATTTCTTCATTGATGATTAATTTATCAGTAGCCCTTTCATTAATCTCAATAATCGTAAGATCTTTATTTTTATCATAAAATATTTTACTAATATTGAGTTTTTCTTGAGTTACCTCCTGTAATAAATGGAGATTTTCAATAGTAAATTCTTTAGGGCAGGTTCTACAACAGCCATCTTCTTTATTTTTGTAAGGGTCACAATTATCCTTTTGGTCACAAATACTATGTTTAGATGTTATGACAAATGATTTTGTCTCATCATGTGATAAAAAAAGGTACCCTGTAGATTCCGAATTTAGGGTTTCAACTTTGATTAAGCTCTTATGATTCATAGTATATTCAACTAGATAAATATTTGATAAAAATTAATTGCTCAGCAACTTTTTACTTTTTGGAAAAAGTTACTTTGTTGAAGGGCTGCACTTCTTCGATCACCATGATCAACAAGCCAATCAATAATTTTTAAAAATTTTTGTCGTAACTCTATTGGCATCGTTTGTTCCTTATCTATAAAAACTTGGATAAGGCTAGATATCCTTTGATATACGTACTCGTCCCAATTTAATACTTCACCTGAGGAGATTAATCCTAGAATTTGATCAGCATATAAATGTGATGGATAATTTTGGATTGATCGTTCGCACAATTTCAAGAATTGATAAATAACATATTCAGTCCAACCTGCTGTTCGGATATACTTATCAATTAAAGGTAAAATTATACCAATTTGAGACCAATCACCATTCACAAATCTACTTGCTGAAGGTGCTACTTGATCTTTTGAAACAAACATTAGGCATTTAGCTATATGTGGTAATTCATTACCAGTAATTTCACCAGCTCTGTGGCTCTGTTTATCAAAACATGATGCTTTTAAAAAGCGATCCAAACATAAATTTAAAACATCTAACGCATTTTCAGGTATATCCTGGGCATTATAGATATAATGATAAATGTAATTTTCAGTAAAGGGATAAATTAACTCCCAACAAGTGTCTTTTTTTAGACTAAGAATTGGAACAAGGAATTGTGATGTGATCTCTTCTTCAGGGAATATCCCAACGACCCTAGCTAAGGTACTAGATAAGCTATGATTCCATTCATAAATAATATCTTTATCATCAAACCTCTGATTCTTTTCAAGCCAAGAAGGTTCTTGTTTTGCTATAGTCCATTCTAAACAACTTTCTAAAAAATCGAGAATATAGGTTTGAGTGGTATCATGAAGTAATTTCTCAGGTAGTGAATGGACAACTTTTCCTGCAAGCTCATAATTCCATGGAGTATTTGATTTCACCCACCTCGAAACAACTTTATCATCGTGCCACCATTGATTGTAAATCTCAGCAATTTTTCTCTCACGCTCTTTGTTACGTTGTAAAGTTTCTTCATCAAGCTCTATCCACGGAGCATCAGGTTTTGGTAATGCACACCAATCATCATTTGATTTTAAATAGTTGTTTAGAAGTTCATATACTTGATCTAATTCTTTTTCTGCTTCAGAATATTTTTCTAAATTATGAATTCTATATTTCAAACGGCTCTTACATAGTGCAAATGAAAGATATATAGCAGTCCATGTGTACTTAGGGTTTATCTCAAATAAGCTGTCATTAAAAAGTAAACATGTATTCTTTTCCGAATTGGTTTGATACTCTCTCCACCCATTGCTCTATTTTATCAGCTGTCATGACTTGAAAATCTCGCCAATAATATTTCATCTGCTTCCATACCATCTCGATTCGATTTAACTCAGGGCTATAAGCTGG
>NZ_SJNS01000037.1:0-6588 GCF_004331005.1 Acinetobacter sp. ANC 5045
GATTCATAGAAGTAAAAAGATGGCTGATTACAGAGAGCTACTTAAAAGTAACTTTTCGACGAATTTGTATTTTATTCCAGCTTATAGCCCTGAGTTAAATCGAATCGAGATGGTATGGAAGCAGATGAAATATTATTGGCGAGATTTTCAAGTCATGACAGCTGATAAAATAGAGCAATGGGTGGAGAGAGTATCAAACCAATTCGGAAAAGAATACATGTTTACTTTTTAATGACAGCTTAATTAGAATTAATCTAAATTTCATATTTAATTTGTGCTAATAGAAAAATTATATGTATAGTAAGCAAAGAATAGCTAAAATCTATATCCTCTGAATCTAGTATTCCATGACAAATATTATTTCTGATATTGAGTCCCTTAGGTTCAGATAAAACTGCTCTGAAGTAAAAAATAAGGTCTTCATCATTATGATAAATTTTATTAATGGTTTCATGATTTATTAATCCATCTAATGTCTGGAAGTTCATGCCATCATCTCTATTTGAACGTAAAATATTACCATCATGAAGTTCTATTGCTTTTCTAAATGCTTTTTCAACTTGAGGTATAAGTAAATGAACGGAAATGATATGGTCATTATTTAAAAAAGCATCAACGCCCTTATGTATGGTTTCTCTACTTTTCTCTTCAAATACTGGAGATTCATAGATGTAATCTATGATATCTTCACAATTTTTTTTATTTTTAGAAATTATTTCCCTAAAAAAATAATTAAATAATGAAGTGTTCGATATAATTATTTTTTTCATTTCTTCAAAAGCAATACTTTCATCATCATTTAATGAAATTTTTGCAGTGATTCGCCCATTATTATCAATAATTGTTCGATTGGAAAAAATTCTCATTAAAGGATATTGATCAAGCATATTATCTCTTTGGATTAAAACGCTTTTTTTTGAAATGACATATTTAAGAATCAATCTTTGAATAGCTTGATGAAAGTTTCCAGAAATATTCTCTCGTAACATTAAATCCATTTTTTCTTGGCTAATAGTTACTGAGCTCTCTAATGTTGACATGTCTTGAATAACATAATTGTTATAACTCTGCATCGAAATTAATGTTTGGTTTGCAATATCATGCATATTATTTTCAATACATTTTTTATAAAAGTCTTTCAACTCAGTAACAGCAACAATTGGCCTAACTGTTTTTATATAATTTTTTAATTTTTCTTGATATTTAATGAGTAATTCCTTAATTTTTTCATTTTTACTCTTAGACCTATAATATTTAGCTATTAAATCTAGATGAAAATCAAGTAAATATGGTTTTTCAATAGTTTCATATAATTTTGAATAGTTTAATTCCATGTCTGAGATAATTTTGTCTTCTTGCTCATGTGTTAGTAATTTATTTTGATTCAGTATAAGTTTTTCAAAACAGAACCCCCACGTTATTGGGTATTGAATGTTGGCTATCCTTTCTTCCAAGTCAATAAGGTTTGAAATGCTATCTTTTATTAATTTCTCATTTCTATACCGTTGAGATAATATAAGTGCTCTTTCGGCATATCTAATTGTACCAATCCAATCTTCAGTATTTTCTTGACATTTTTCAATTAATAAATTTATATAAGATTTGAACAACTCATAATTAAAACTTTCTTTTAAAACAATTTTCTCGAATACAAAAACAAGACCTGTATAACGAAGCTTCATATATAAATTTTGGGTTTCATTTGATCTATTTTTCCAATAGTTAATAACATTTATATTTATATCTTCAATTTTTGGAAACTCAACAATTTTTCCTTCCTTTTTTGTAGATGTATGTGGATAAAAAAAATCCCATTCACTTTGAATATGAATCCCTTTAACCTCACTAATATAGAAAGCCATCTTTTCTGCTTCACTCTCAAAAGTGGGATTATCATGGGCAACTTTATGAAGTGCCATCCATATATCATGATCTTTTAAATCAATCTTAAGAGGATCATTTAAACTATCTAAAAGTTTTGTAAGTTCTGAATTCATATCTACTTTATATTTCGAAAAATATAAATAATACTAACAAAACCTAAAATTTCAAATGTAATCAAAAAGGAAGAGTAAGTTTTTATTTTAAGTTTGATGTCTTTAGAAGAACATTGATTCAACGAAATATCTATTCTACGGTCCAGCACCTTGCACACAAAGCAGGCATGGTCTTTGCGGTCTATAAAAAAATCTTTACATTTCTGCGGTCTATCTTTGCGGGACCACAGTAAACAGCGGTCTTTTTGCGGTTTTAGTGATTTTTTTGAACAAAAAATTGCTTATTATTCTTATTCCTAGAAAAACTGACATTTGGGTTATCTTTATCTTAAAAAGCCAAAAGTCTTAATTTTCTTACACTTCTTAATTCATCTTCGGTCTCCTTGATTGTATTCGCTTTGACTATTTTAATAAGAAATAAGATATTGTTTTATATGGTAAAAATATAAAAAACTGTCTCCGCTCATAATCCGTTGGTCCCCAGTTCGAGTCTGGGTGGGCCCACCATATAAAACAACCACTTAGGTGTACTAATCCTAAGTGGTTTTTTTGTTTTTGTATTCTAGTAAGCAAATGGTAAGCAGCTTAAATCAACATTATTCTTAACTGGTTTTGTTGTATAAAGACTTGAAAAATAGAATTTCCTGTAGTTACTCAAATTTAAGTGACAACATGGGTATGGAGGCGATCTAATTCTGGCATGGCTTAATCACAATTTAAGTTAATACTTTGAGATACGAATAATGATGTATATGATCCCATTTTTTAGATCAGTTTATTACAAGTTTCTACGTAAGCGTCCGCTGAACCTCATAGTTATTTTTTAATTAAGTTAGATTTCCAGCAGTGTGGTCGTAATTCATCTAGTCGGGACACTTTATGTGTTGACAGCCTTTTTAGCATATCACTTAAATAGGCATAGGAATCCAATCCATTCAGCTTTGCTGACTGAATGAGGCGTGTCATATTAGCCGCTCACTTACAACTGCGCAGCGAGTCAGTAAACAACCAGTTCTTACGTCCCAAGGCCTACGGACACATCTGATTTTCGAACCCTTACGAAGTAATGCTTCTTAGGTTGATTGGTAAGTTACCATCAACCAGATAGCGGTAGAGTGCCTGCCAGCATTTTAAGCTTTAGTTGATCGTTCGAACAGTTAGAGAACTCGATAGCCGCGTTAGATGGTGTTGGTTGAGCCATTAATACAGTTGTTCCATGAACGGTTGACTAGGTTGTTGACAGTAGTGGCATGAATCCGCTGATTGACAGCGGTTTCATGCAGCCACCGGCCAATAGGGGGCCATTGGTAACAATCAACATCTAACAGTAAACTCGAAGTCTTCAAGCTTGCTTTTAATAACACAATAAAGCTTGATTTGAGGTATCCATTAAAGCGTTCAACTTTATCTTTGATTTGTGCAGAGTAGCGCTTACATATGCTGGGGCGAAAGCCATATTTTTTAGCACAGTCGAGCAGTTTAGGGTTTCAGTATGGTGACTGGTTATAATGTTGCAAGATATTCCCTTAAGATCGATCCTGACCTTTCCTAGATATCCAAGCTCTAAAATTTCTTGGTAGAGTACAACGGCAGGAATCCATTCAGGATAAGGAGTATTTACGCGTTCAAGAAAATAAGGTTTATATGAGTCAAGAATACTTATTCTAGGTTGTAAGCCGATACTGTAGTGTGGACTTTTGCTGTAAATATTTACGCACGGTATTTTTAGATTCCGCAAGTTCTCAACTCATTACCTTAAATAAACCTTGTTTATACAGTGTTTAAACTGTAACTTCTTGCTCCAAAGTTAACATATTTGAGCAGTTCCAAATGACTACTATATTAACTAAGTGGCAGTTTTTAAATGCCGCTAGAGGGATATTTTACACTGCCGCTAAAATATTATAATTAAACCCAATTGATATATTAACTTAACCTATTGAGATGTTGTCATAATGGGGTTAATTAATTGTATGATAAATTTTAGGTATAAGCTTATTTATTAGGAAATTGTGCTTTTAAATAATCTGGTTTGAGCGCCATAGCTAAAAAAATTCTCATTACTAAATGATAATTAAAATTATGTGTTTAATATAATAGTTTTTTTATAAAATTTCATTTACTCAATAAGATTGTGAATATTTTTTTATTAGTTGTTTAA
Source organism: Acinetobacter sp. ANC 5045 (assembly GCF_004331005.1). Classification (NCBI taxonomy): domain Bacteria; kingdom Pseudomonadati; phylum Pseudomonadota; class Gammaproteobacteria; order Moraxellales; family Moraxellaceae; genus Acinetobacter; species Acinetobacter sp. ANC 5045. The sequence goes on from NZ_SJNS01000037.1 coordinate 4,159, forward strand.
AAATTATAAATTTATATATTTTATTGATTGATATTTTAAATTTAATAAGAAAGTGGATAATGAATTGAGATTTATAAGGTGGTTATGTATGGTAATTCTTCTGAATTGAGTGGTGTTGAAGATAGATGTGATTGACTGTCCTTAAGAAGGTACTAGTTTTACTTTTGTAGTTTCATACTTTTTTTAAAAATATCTTATATAAATCAATGTTATAATTGTTTTGTTAATTTTTAAAATTTTATTTAGTAGTATAGGATCATAAAAAAATCAGATATATATATATAAATTAATTAAAAAATTTAGTTTTATGTAAATGTATTAAACCAGATATCTTAATCAACATGAAACATAAAGTTAAACAAATTACTCAAGATAGATTATTGCTATCTACTAGTGAGGCTGCTCGTTTATTAGGGTATGCAGAACAAACATTACGTAAATGGGCATTGTATGAAAACGGACCAATAAGTCCTATTAGGCATGGTCGCAGTCTTCGATGGAGTAAAGCAGAAGTCTATAAATTTGCTTGTGTCAAAGAAGAAGTCTAGAAAAATTGAGATAGTTTTTCATGCTATTGGCGTTCACTCTATTTAGAGGTAAAAAGCACACAATAACAAGAAATACTATCTCATCCATAAAATTTATATACCTATTTTTTAAGAAATATCATCAGTTTAAATTGGATTTAGATTTAGGCTCTAGGCTTTGTCATGCTCAAAAAAAGTCTTAATGAAATTTTTATAGGGTAGGATTTGGAGTTAATAATGTCCAAAAAATATTCAAAATCAAAGCAAAAAGTCAAACATCGTAGTACGAGTCACTCGAAGATTGTGGTTGAAAAAACTCAATTGGACATACTTAAGACTGTACTTAATCAAACTGGTTCTAGTGTAACCCTGCAAAAGAAGGTCCAAGGCCAAATACTTACTTCAATTGCTAAACGAATCAGTGACGATCTTGAATGTTTTAAAACAGCATGTGCTTATTTACCGGATTCGATCAAGCAAGATCAGAAGGTTTGGGTTGAGGCTCAAACAAGTTATGTTTTTTGGTTCGAGCTTTTTCATTATTTAAAAAGTGCTTCAATTAAGAAGGAATCAAGAAATTATTTGTTTAACAGGATTTTTGAATATTTAAACCAAAAAGATAAGACGGAAATAAGGTTTTATATTAATAAGGAGGTGTTTAAAAAACGTGGATATTCTAATCATGAAAAATTATATAAAAGTGATTTTGTGAAATTTTTTAAATTGCCTAAGAATTTTAATGAATATTAAGAGTTATTTTGGAGTTAATTAAAATGAGTGAAATTTTAAATCAGGAAGATCTTGAAAATCATTGTAATGATTTTGAGAAAAAAATTTCTGGATATAGTGAAAGAATAGCGGTTTTAAATTTTGAATATGTTCAAGATTTTCATTTGAGTTTTATAGATAAAGATAGTTTTGAAATTCTAATAGATCGCTGTGAGATGTTGTATTTTAATATTTGCAGATATCAGCAAAGAACTAAATATAAGCATATATTGGGGTTTTTGAGTGTCTCGATGCTATGCAATAATTCTAAAAAATTAAATAATGGTACTCGAATTGAGATAAATAATAAAACTTTTGAAATTTTAAATTATGTAATGTTTTTGTCTGGATTGCTTTTGAAGCTTGATGACTCAGAATTAAAAGTCCAAAGAATAAACTATACATTGTACTTATTACTTAGAGTGGTGGATAAAAACTTTGATAAATGTGTAGATGATGTATTAACCAATCTTGTTTTCTATTTTAGAGCAATTATAGATGTTGATCCATTAAAGCTTTCGAAAAAAGAATTTAGTAATTATGCTAAACATCACAAAGACCGAACAATTGCTACTTGTCTAGCTTTCAATGCACAGAAAAATAATCAGATTGAAAAATCATTAAATCGCTATTTAGATGAATATAGGGTGGCTGTTGAAAATCTCTACTATGATGAAAAAGTACAGGTGAATAGAAAAAAAGCTCAACCCTCACTTGAGGAAACAGAGGTTTCTATTTTAAGTTTCATTGCCCCACCTTTGATCACAGAAGGCTTCTCGGATTATTCGGATGCTCGTGCAAAGGATGATGATGATGAAAATGAAGATATAAAAAAACGTGAATATGATTTTAGTCAAGATGAGAGTACACGCAGAGTATCCTCTTTTGTTGATCATCAAGTATTGCGTCGATACCTCGATCATGTACACGAACCGACTGTGAGTAATGTTTATTATATTGACCCACCTTTTTTGAAAGTTATTTATCAGGTCTTAAGCTGTCATTAAAAAGTAAACATGTATTCTTTTCCGAATTGGTTTGATACTCTCTCCACCCATTGCTCTATTTTATCAGCTGTCATGACTTGAAAATCTCGCCAATAATATTTCATCTGCTTCCATACCATCTCGATTCG
>NZ_SJNS01000038.1:0-6964 GCF_004331005.1 Acinetobacter sp. ANC 5045
TGGCCACATCGGGAAATAAGAGTTCAAATCCACCCAGTGACTACCATCAAATTTTTGATTCGTGTCTTTGCGGTAATACTCAAGCGCTTCACCATTCACTAAAGCGTGATGTGTTGCGCCAGCTGGAGGTGCAACTTTTGGAGTGAAAATACTCATCGCATAGCCTCCTGATGTGCCTTAGCCGCTTTCACTTGTGCAACCTGTTCCGCTTCACAAGCCTTTAAGCCAGCGCCTAAAAAGATGAATGTGCTTACTGCAATCAGCGCAGATGCAGCAGCATTTGAAGCAAAGCTTTTAAGCTTAGAAACAAAGCGTTTTTTGTCTTGGCGCTTAATTAGCGTTTCGACTAGCTTGTTTTGGGAAGTGTTTGATTTAGTTGTCATGGCTGCCTCCGAATACTTGGCGAAGGGCAGCGTTAATAACTCTTGCATCTTCAGGACAGTGACAGGAAATTTTCACACAGTTACCACCAGAATGAGCAATATAGCGAACGCTTGGTACTTCAATACCATTGACTGTTAGTGCTTGAGGTTTAACTCGAAATTTAATTTCTTCATCATCAAAAATCGACAATTGAGCACGGGAAGGTAGTTCAGCCCAAATCGTATCCGCATAATGAAACTCAACAGTTTCACCATTAGCCCAAGCTTTCTTAGCTTCATCTCCGCTAATCAACTTGCCTTCATTAACTTTTGTATTCATAATGACCTCGCAGTTTGGAAAAGCACACATGATTTGACGGTCGGTGTGCTTTTTTTTGTTGTCCTTGGAAGTAATTAAACCAAAGGTATAATTGAGTGTCAACTAAAAATTAAACCAAAGGTGAAAATAGGTTTAAATTATTTTTCTTATAAGGTTTAATAGACAAAAGAAAACCCACCGCTGGGGTGGGTTGTTTGGAGTTTGTTATGAGTAGAAGTCAAGAAGACATAAAAATGGAACTCACGCTTGCTTTAATAGAAGCGGGTTTAACCGATTCAGAAGCAATCAATCATGCGGTGAATAGCATGTATTTGAATGTCATTCAACGAACCTTCCTTACCCCTCAAAACTCCGCAGAACAACAGTCTTAATGCACTTGGCGTATAAGGTTTAAGTAGTATTCACGCGCAAATTCCTGCCCTTGCGGCTCTTTTGCTTCAGCATTTGCAATTATTTTCATTAGCTCAAGGGCGACTAACTCAATCGAGCCATCTAATGGTGTTTCAACATCAAAGGTTGGTAAGGCGTTTCTTGGCATATTTCTCTCCCCCCGATCTGTTCTAAAGGACTGCGTCGGGTTCGCAATTAATAACCAAGCCGCATATAGCGGCTTAAACTCATTTAAACTTACTAGTTGGAGGTGCGTTTGAAATTTTCATCATTCATACAATAATCAAGGCTATCTCTTAAAATGCCTACCATCCTGTAGATATGCTCTGGCTTTTCTATAAAAATCTGCCCATTATTTTGAATTTCTAGGCCAGCACGTTCAAGTTCAGCTTTACGTGTCTCATCGACAGATACATTAAACTGAATAGTAGGGCGTCTACGATTCACGTCATATCTAAACAACCATCTGTTAGTTTTATTTTGATATAAAACAGAATAGTAGCTTTCCGTGTCACGGCCTTCTAATTCAACATCAGGGAATAATTCAGTGACAATGCGCAGCAGATCTTGCTCATCCTTTGTTGTGATGATTTTTTCATTGTCGGGATTTACAATAAAGTCAGGTTCTTGTATTACCTGGCTAACTTCAGGCTGATCACCAACTAACTTCTGCTCAACAGGTTGTGCTGTAATAATTGTAGGAGAGGACAAGCCCTTAACAACCGTGTCACTAATCGCTTGCTGTACCGCCTGCTGAACAAAAGGCTGGATGGACTCAAGAAACTTAGTATTTAGTTGACGTTGAATATTAGCCTGTTGTGCCACATAGCGAACAAAGTCGATATCAACTTCATTTATGCTTTTTTTAATCACAGATTTAAATTGCTGTATATATTGATTTTCTTCAGCAAAAAATCTAAGTTTTTCTGCATGAAAATTATCATGCTTAAATTCTGCCAATTGCGTTAAATCTTCAGGATGTGCTTTCGTAAAATCAATAGTTAAGAAAGGTTTCTCATCCATAACATTTGTGTTTATTAAATCAGTAAAAAATCTCCATTCACGGCCATTTGTAATAGCGCCAATAGTTACACCAAGACTGCTATTAAAATATCTTGATAGTTGAGGGGCGTGGTTAGTTAGGTTGGCAATATAAGGCTTAGCTTCAATAAACATTACAGGCTGACCGTTGCAATACAATGCATAATCAACACGTTCTGTTGATTTGACTCCTGGGAAATCTGCTGCAAACTCAGCCAGAACTTTCGTTGGATCGTATGGATTAAATCCTAAAATATCCAATAGAGGTAATATAAGAGCTTGCTTTGTAGTTTCCTCTGTTGTGCAGTGCTCACCCACTTTTTTCACATGTTCTATATGATTTTTTAGTCTTTGTACAAAATTATCCATGGCTTCCCCCTCTGGATTAGTAGTCCTGTCTTAATAGACAAGTTATCTTCAATTAATTTTCTATATAGCCAACAATCTTACTCAATCATTTTTTGCCCTAACTTTCCTTCATTGCAAAGTTTGATAATTTGCTCATTGGTAAGTACAGGAATGAAGTGTAGATCGCCAATTTCTTCTGAAAGAATTTTAACTTCTTCAGGGTTAAGTGTTAGTGACTCGCTATCAGCTGCAGCATTGTTAATACGCTCAATGATTTGATTCATTATTTGTTTTGGGTGCATAAGTATTCTCTATTTTTAAATTTATCCCGCCCGCCAAAACTGGCGACCTATTACTTTAAAATTCCTTCCGTTTTCTTCACTTACAATTCTGTCTGGAAACTTTTCATTCAAGCTATGAAGCACCAAAGAGCCGTCAGCTTCTTTAAATATTTGCTTCAACATGCCTTCGCCAGCCAAATACACAGCGTAAATTTCACCATCAATAATGTCCGTTTGCGCTAAGTTGATACCAACTAGGTCACCATCCTTAATGAAATCCGCCATGCTTTCGCCTTTGGCTTTAATGATTTTCATGGTTTTTTCAGTAACGCCTTTGTCTTTCATAAATGAAGGTGAAAATGGGATTTTTCCATTAATGGTGTCAAAGTGAAATTCAATTGATTCACCAGCGCCACATGAAAAGACAGCTTCAACAACATCGATCCAAACAAATTCATCTTTGTGGTCTTCGGTTGCAACCACAGTTTCAACTGTAACTAAAGGCTCAAATACTCCTGCATCTTTACCTGTTAACAACCAACCAACATCAACCTCTAGAAGTTCAGCAAGCTTTTCTAGCGTCTCTTTACCGATTTGACCTTTCTTCCATTTAGAAGGTGCTTGCGGTGAAAGCCCAATCATTGTTGAAGCCTTTGACCATGACAATTTTTTATCATCTAAAGCTTTTTGCAATCTTTCAACAAGAGTGTTCATAAATACCCGCCTTTAACCATTGGTTAAATTATTCAATAAAAAACCACTAAATGGAATCAACCATTGGTTGCAACAAACTTTAACTCATGGTTTAATTAATTATGTTTTTCTGGTTTAAGAAAGGTTTAATTAATGAATCCAATGCAAAAAGCAATTGCAGCAGTTGGTGGTCGCACCATAGCAGCAAATTTATTAGGGATTTCTTATGTAGCTATTCGGAAGATGGAAGAAAAGGGCGCACTCCCACGGACTGACTACACAGGTGAAACTAATTATGCTCAAACATTAGCCAACAACAGTCATGGACAAATTTCCAAGGAGTGGTTAATGGATAAGGCAAACCCTAAGCACTTGGCCGCTTAAATCAATTATCAACCAATTGATTTTATTTAAACACGTTCAAAGGAAGCCCAAATGAACATCTTAGATGCGGCATATCACACGGTGCATGACTACCCAGGTGGGGCAAATGCTCTAGCACCCAGGCTCGGCATTAAAAGCCCAGCCGTGCTGAATAGCAAAGTGAATCCAAATACGGATACACACCACATAACGCTTGCTGAAGCGTCAAAACTAATGGGAATCACAAACGATTACCGCATTTTGCATGCACTTAATGCAGAACACGGCAAGGTTGCAATTGATATACCTAAAATTCCCGAATGCCGCGACACAGCATTGACTGAACTGGTGTTAAACATGGGGATCAGTGGCGGTGACATTCAATCTGTATTCAAAGAAATGATGTTGGATGGCCGTATTACGCGCGGTGAAGCAGTGGATATGTCACGAGTCATAAACAAACTGCACAAGATATTGGCTGAACTGGATGCCAAGGTACACGCCTGTGTTGAAGGCAAATAAAAAGCCTGATCCGCGAAATCAGGCTTGAGTGTCCATTGATTGGAGAATCGAATTGAACAAACAAATACTAACCGAAATAGAAATGAATCGAAAGATTTATTTATTCCAAAAAGCAGTTGAGCGATATGCAGCAGAAAAGACAGTTGCCAATTCTCAAGCTGTAGCACAAGCGAAAATTGAGTTATGCAAATTTGCAATGCAGGTGATGTTATGAGTGTTGATGCAACTCGTTGGGCATGGAGAGCGCCTGTTAAAAACGCCACTCAGCGCCTTATTTTGTTATCACTTGCCGATCGCGCAGGGGAGCATCACACGTGCTACCCAAGCAATAAGCGATTAGCTGAAGACACGATGCTTAACCTTAAAACCGTTCAAAAGTCGGTTTGCGAGTTAATTGAATTGGGCTTAATTGCTGATACTGGTGAGCGCAAAGGCAACACAAATCAGATTCGAGTTTTGCAGTTAATTGGTGTTGATTCACGCGAATGTAACGAACCCAAAAACGGTGCAGTTAAACAAGCCCAAAAACGGAACAGTACCGAAATTGGGAACGATACCAAAAACGGTATAGGTAACGAACCCAAATTTGGGGTGGGTAACGAACCCAAAAACGGGTTAGGGAATCTACCAATAGAACCTATCAATGAATCTATAAATATTAATACTGCAAAACCAGCGAAATTTAGCTTCGCAAATGAGTTGAAAAAACTTGGTGCTGACAACCAAATGATTAACGACTGGATGCTTGTTCGTAAAAACAAAAAAGCATCGAACAGTGAAACGTCATTTAAAAATTTTATGACTCAAGTCGAAAAATCAAAATTACCTCTGAACACAATTCTTGAAATTTGCATTGTTCGAGACTGGAAGGGGTTTAACGCAAGTTGGTTGTCAAACATCAATCTTTCTGAGTTTCAGCCAGCCCAGTCACCTTTGCCACACGAAAACCCAACACAACCTGTGTTCAAGGGTGTGGTGAAAAAATTCAAGGGGATGAGCGATGTCTGAGTTGTATTCCATTCCAGTAGAACAGGCGGTGCTTTCATCACTCATGGATCACGAGCAAGGTTCAGGCGATTACATTGAACAACTGACCGAAAGTGATTTTTACGCAACACGCCACCAAGTCATTTTTCACCACATCAAAAACCAATACAGCAAAGGCGAGGCGCATGACTCACTTGTAATTTGGGAGATGATTCGCAGAAACGCACAGGATGCCCAACATTGCACAGAAGAATATTTCCTTGAACTCACATCAACGATTGCCCGTTTCGGCTTGCTTGGGACGCATGTTAAGAAATTAAAAGACCTTGCAGTACGACGCAAGATTCAAGACTTGAGCAAAACCATTACCACGATTGCAAACGATACCGAGAGCTACACAAGCGAAACGGCTATCGAGAAAGTTCAGGCGCTTGCTGCTGGCTTAGATGGGAAGGTGACACAAAACGAAACTTGCTCGGTGGGTGATGTGTCCAAAGATGTTTTAGAGAGCATCCTTGATCGACACCAAAAAATACACGCAGGCATTGAGGTCAAAGTTGGCGTAAAGACAGGCTTCACTGAGTTGGACAACAAGCTTGACCGCATAGATCGAACAGATCTTGTAATTATTGGCGCACGACCATCAATGGGTAAAACCACACTTGCACAGAACATCATGCTTGACCTTGCTGTGAATCAGGGTGAAGTGGTTTTGTTCATGTCTGGTGAAATGAGCAAAGAACAAATCATGGAGCGCATGATTTCTGGTGTGGGTCAGATTAGCTTGAAAAAAGTGCGCTCGGCTCTTTTTGATGAAGCGGATGCGGGTTGTATCTATCAGGCTGTTAAAACCATTCAGCAATGCCCGATTTTTATCAATGACAAGGCATCACCAAGCCTTGCGGATATTCGTAGAGAGGCGCGCAAAGTGAAGCAGAAAACAGGTGGCCGCCTAAACGCCATTGTTGTTGATTACCTGCAAATCATGACACCGCCCGAAAAATCAGGAAACAAGGTTCAGGAAATTGGTGATATTTCATGGGGACTTAAAAAGATTGCCAAAGATTTTGAGTGTCCTGTGATTGCCTTGTCGCAATTAAACCGCTCACTAGAGAACCGACAGGATAAACGCCCAGTGATGTCAGATATTCGTGAATCTGGTGCGATTGAGCAAGATGCAGACATCATCATGTTTATTTATCGAGATGAGGTCTACAACAAGAGTTCAAAAGATATGGGTGTGGCTGAAATCATCATTGGCAAGGCTAGAAATGGCTCTACAGGCACGGTTCGGTTAGCAACGGATTTATCCAAAGCAAGTTTTTCGGACTTAAGCCCTGAGTATTACTCACACATGGAAGGCTTGTGATGAAAGACCTAAACAAAGTTTTGATGTTTGTATTTATGGCGATTGGTGCTGCGTTGGTTAAGTGGGGTGGGGTGTGAACGAAATACTAAGCCAACGCATCCAAGCTGTTCAGATTGGTAAAGACATCACGTATGCACAGTTAATCGCTAAGCGTAATTTGCGTGAAGAACTTGAAACCGAAATGGAGAAGTATTTAGCGCGTGGTGGTCAGATCAATCAGGTTGAGCAAAAGCCATACGAGGCAAAGCACGGCACAAATACCCAGTAC
>NZ_SJNS01000039.1:0-5035 GCF_004331005.1 Acinetobacter sp. ANC 5045
CAAAACAGAGGTGATTGAATATTTAAAAGCGGATTGGCAAGGTTTAGCGGATGTACAACTTGCGACACTAAACTGGGTAGATTGGTTCAATAAAGAGCGTGTACACAGTGCACTGGGTTATGTATCACCTTTTGAGTTTGAAGCAATGTACTATGATAAGATTAACCCGTTAGGTCAGGTGGCCTAACTTAAATAAAAAAGTCTCCGACAAACCCGGTACGGTTCAGTTCATTCGTGAACCTTTTTTTATATAATAAAAAATATCTTTTCAAAGCTATAAATGAGTTTAAAATTATTAACGTTTTATACTCATTTCCTATCTTATCCTGAATCGTCCTGTTTTTGCTTGTCACATCCAAAATTTTATGAGGGGTAGGTTGAGGGGTAAAACTACAGAAAAAAATAAGCCCTTGTAAAAACAAGGGCTTATTTAGATATTTGGCGGAAGCGGTGAGATTCGAACTCACGGAGGACTCGCGCCCTCGTCGGTTTTCAAGACCGGTGCATTAAACCGCTCTGCCACGCTTCCATGTGGGCCATGATACGAAGCTTTTGATTTGATGACAAGTAAAAAATACCACTCAAGCACTCAAGTGAATATTGTTTCACCAAATCAGCGCTAAAGTTCATCAAAACAACAGCATAGCCACCTCACTTTTTAAAGTTTAGCAGCCAATTCAGCCCCTTCACGAATCGCACGTTTTGCATCTAACTCTGCAGCAAGCTTTGCACCACCAATAATATGATAGTTAGCCAAAGTATTTTCATCTGCCGCAGGCATTAAATCTTTAACCGACTCCTGCCCTGCACAGACTACAATGCTATCTACACGTAACAATTGGTCTTGACCTGCCATTTCAATCCACAAGCCTTCATTGCTGATGGCTTTATATTGCACACCACGTAGCATACGCACCGCATGTTTTTTCAACTGTGCACGATGTACCCATCCTGAAGTTTTACCCAAACCTGCACCTAAAGCTGTCGTCTTACGTTGCAATAAATAAATTTCACGGACTGGGGGATGAACTTCTGGAGCAAGCATACCACCTTCAGTCACATAGTTAGGATTCGGATCGACTCCCCACTCACGCTGCCAATCTGCCAAAGGCTGCGGTTGTGGCTGATGTTCAGGTTTCAGTAAAAACTCCGACACATCAAAACCGATACCGCCTGCACCAATCACAGCGACTTTTTGTCCAACAGGTGCACCACGTAATACTTCTGCATAAGACAATACTTGCGGTGCATCGCTGCCTTCAATTTTTAAAGCACGTGGTACTACACCTGTTGCAATGACCACTTCATCAAAACCTTCACGTTCGAGTTGCTCGCGGTTGACTTTGGTATTTAAACGCAAATCGACCCCAGTTTTTTCAATTTGCACTTTAAAGTAGCGAATGGTTTCGTGAAATTCTTCTTTGCCCGGCACGACTTTTGCCAAGTTGAATTGACCGCCCACTTCGTTGCTGGCTTCAAATAAAGTCACATGGTGCCCACGACTAGCAGCAACTGTAGCAGCAGACATTCCCGCAACACCACCACCGACAACTGCAATACGCTTCGGTTGCTTGGTTTTTTCATAGACCAATTCAGTTTCATAGGCTGCACGCGGATTGACCAAACAAGTCGCACGCTGATTTTTAAAGGTATGATCTAAACACGCTTGGTTACAGGCAATACAGGTGTTAATTTCATTGACACGATTGGTCGCAGTTTTATTGACCCAAAACGCATCTGCCAACAATGGTCGTGCCATTTGAATCATATCAGCTTTACCCGCTGCCAATATTTCTTCTGCAGTATCAGGCATATTAATACGGTTGGATGCAATTACAGGAATCTCAACGTGTTTTTTCACTTCTGCGGTGTAATCAACAAAAGCTGCGCGTGGCACAGAAGTCACGATGGTTGGAATGCGCGCTTCATGCCAGCCAATCCCTGTATTGAGCAAGTTCACACCCGCATGCTCTAAGGCTTTGGCAACGGTAATCACTTCGTGCATGGTATTGCCATCGTGGACTAAATCCAGCATCGACAAGCGGAAGCAGATAATAAATTTTTCACCCACTTCGGCGCGAATGGCTTTGACTACTTCTAAAGCAAAACGCATACGGTTTTCAATCGTACCGCCCCATTGGTCTTCACGCTGATTCACATGACGGCTTAAAAACTGATTCAGTAAATAGCCTTCCGAACCCATAATTTCGACACCATCGTAGCCTGCCATTTTGGCTAAACTAGCTGTTTTCGCATAATCTTCAATGGTATTTAAAATTTGTCTTTCACTCATTTTACGTGGTTTAAATGGTGAAATTGGAGATTTAATCGGACTTGCAGACACCACAAATGGTTGATAACCATAGCGTCCTGAATGCAGAATTTGCATTAAAATTTTCGCACCATGCTTATGTACGGCATGTGTCACTAATCGATGTGGTGCAACATCGCCCAATGTATTCATAGTACCGCCCGCAGGCAATAACCAGCCTTGACGGTTAGGTGAAATACCACCTGTAATAATTAAACCCACGCCACCTTTGGCACGTTCGCCAAAATAAGCAGCCAGTTTTGGATAATTATAAAAACGATCTTCCAAACCCGTGTGCATTGAACCCATCACGACACGGTTTTTAATGGTGGTAAATCCTAAATGTAATGGTTTTAGAATATTTGCATAGCGAGTTGTCATGATGAGTCCTTATATAATGAGCTTTGCAACTTGTTGCATGAATACTTTAACCGATTTTTATAAACTGTTTATGACTCTAAAGTTCGACTGTGTGGCGCAAACGTCAATTTATAGGGTCTGTTGACACTTCTTCTATGTTTGCGACGTGAGAGATATATCTCGCAAGGTTTTTTAGCTGATATAAGGCATGAGGCAGGAAATTTAGTCATTCTAAATGACTGACTCATAACGCAATAGCAGCAAAAAATATGCTTGTCCCCTTGCGCAGCAAACAAAGCAGTGCTTTGTTCTTGCTCATGTGGCTAAAACTTTCTCAGATTGCGTTATGAAACTTGGCAATAGACCCTAACTATTCTTGATATAAACTTGATATAAAACCGCCCAAAAGTAAAAGTGATTTTATTCTGCACCATCCCAATTGCAGGTTTTGATCTTCAACATCTATACCAAGTTTGCCATTTCTAAATGAAAATTTAAGCCTGAACCTGATTTTTTTATCAAATGCGCTTTTTTAACGAAAACAAGCATTTTAAAGAGTGCTATAATTTGCAGTTTAGAATTCTCCTTGGCCACCAAATGTGGTGCCTATTTTAAAAAAGTTAGGACTAGCAATGACTGATAATGCAACTATCTTGCAGAATGTACCAGTAGGCAAAAAAGTCGGTATCGCCTTTTCTGGTGGTCTAGATACTTCAGCTGCTTTATTGTGGATGAAGCAAAAAGGCGCTGAACCATATGCGTATACCGCAAACTTGGGTCAGCCAGATGAAGATGACTATGATGCCATTCCAAAGAAAGCCGAAGAATACGGTGCGGTAAAAGCAGTCTTGGTTGACTGCCGTATGCAGTTGGCTTTGGAAGGTATTGCTGCCATCCAATGTGGTGCATTCCATATCAGCACAGGCGGTATACCTTACTTTAACACCACCCCGCTTGGTCGTGCAGTAACAGGTACAATGCTAGTGACTGCCATGAAAGAAGATGACGTAAACATCTGGGGTGATGGTTCAACTTATAAAGGTAACGATATTGAGCGTTTCTATCGTTATGGTTTATTGACCAACCCTGCGCTTAAAATTTATAAGCCGTGGTTAGACCAAACCTTTATTGATGAATTAGGCGGTCGTGCGGAAATGTCACAATTCCTTATCGACAATGGTTTTGACTATAAAATGTCAAAAGAAAAAGCTTATTCAACTGACTCAAACATGCTAGGTGCAACACACGAAGCGAAAGACCTTGAGTACCTAGATGCTGGCATCAAAATCGTTGATCCAATCATGGGCGTGGCGTTCTGGAAAGATGACGTTGAAGTTAAAGCCGAAGAAGTGTCGGTTACCTTTGAAGAAGGTATGCCAGTTGCATTAAACGGTCAGCGTTTTGAAAACCCTGTTGAGTTGATTCTTGAAGCGAACCGTATTGGTGGTCGTCATGGTTTGGGGATGTCTGACCAAATCGAAAACCGTATTATTGAAGCAAAATCTCGCGGTATTTATGAAGCACCAGGCATGGCGTTATTGCACATTGCTTATGAGCGTTTGGTTACGGGTATTCACAACGAAGATACTATTGAACAATACCGCATTAACGGTTTACGTTTAGGTCGTTTATTGTATCAAGGTCGTTGGTTCGATTCTCAAGCGTTAATGTTACGTGAAACTGCGCAGCGTTGGGTGGCTAAAGCAATTACTGGTACAGTGACTTTAGAATTACGTCGTGGTAATGACTATACCATTATGAACACTGAATCTCCGAACCTCACTTATGAAGCTGAGCGTTTAACTATGGAGAAAGGTGATTCAATGTTTACGCCAATGGATCGTATTGGTCAGTTAACTATGCGTAACCTAGACATTACCGATACACGCGCTAAATTGGGTCTTTATACCAATTCTGGCTTATTGTCGATTGGTTCAGGTTCTGCAGTGCCACAATTGAAAGACAAAAACAAATAATCACTTGGTGATGATTTTGTGAAATCGAAAGCCGCTCAAATTGAGCGGCTTTTTTATGTTTGTTTAAACATGAGGACTAAACAATTCATACTAAATGAAAGCTGCATTGACATACTCCCACCACTTTCGTTTTCACTCAAGTGGGGGATTCTAAAAGCAAAGCTCTTAGGCGACTTCCTCACGGATTTCGCTTGCTTTCTGCTTCTTAGGGCGACCTTTACCGCATCCACCCTCCACAGACAAAACGGCATGTCCTGCCGACAATATATTACGAGATGCGTTTAAATCCGCATTCGCAACATAACCGCATCCGACACACTCAAATTTAGCTTGAGTTTGTCGGTTTTCTTTTGCTACATGACCACATTCACAGCAGGTTTGACTTGTG
>NZ_SJNS01000004.1:0-184958 GCF_004331005.1 Acinetobacter sp. ANC 5045
AAATCTGGCTCATCAATTTTCTGACTTAAATTTCGCTCAAATAAACTTCGAGTAATTTAAACCAATCAATCAATGAAATATCTTCGATCAATCAATCAGTAAAAATCCACACAAGTTGTTCTTCATAATCTCTTAATGATCTTCTCAATGCTTCGTCAGCATCAAGCTAGGTCGGCTATATTACGCTTTATTTCTAAAGTGTCAACTGGTAATTTAAATTATTTTAAACTTTCTTTCTAAAACCCAACCCAGTCGATTTCAATCAAGTCATTGTTTTACCAGAAGTTTTAATCTTCATCACCGCCGATGGATGTGCATTATAGGTGAAATATTTCGCCTTGCAACCCCTCTTTTTAAGTTTTATCAGTTTTTTAATCCAAACGGTTAATTATTCAGCAAAATACTTCACTTTTCCACAAAATACTGTTTATTTCTTTTTCTTGATCATAAAAGGTTCAGGATTCATAACTACATCTGGCATTTTTTCTGGCTGATCATGTTCCTGCCATTTCAGTGCGCGGCAGTCGATATATTCACAATAGCCTCCTTCTCCTTGTTGTTGATCTCCATTTATAGCCAACTGATATTGAAAACTTCCGACATAACCTGCTGCAGCCCCAAATTTAAAATCACCACGACTCTGCGCCTGTAAATGAATTGAGGTGCCATCTTCATCTTGATAACGCCATTCAAACTCACGTGGCAAATACATACACTGACCTGTTGGCGTTTTTACTTTTGGATAAACCCGTTGAATATTAAATTGTACTTGCCCATCAAATACCCGAGTTTGCTCCGTGTTCGCATTTCGCAGATAGATTCGAGATTGCAAAATTCGATTCAACACATCACGACTTTGTAGCAATATCATTTGTTGCTGATGATTCAGATTAATCACTTGATAGCAAAAAAATGCCACAGCGAAATAAGGAAACTGGATTGAGCGGGCAAACTCAAAACTACCCAATTGCTCAATCTGAAAATGCTGATCTTTATAGCGTACACTTCCCTGACACTGACACAGCAAAGACCAATGTTCTGCCAAATTCATTCGCAATTTAGTGAAATATGAAATTGTAGAGCTTGTGGTGATCTTTAAATCAAAGCTAAGTTCGCTATCTTCACGTTGAATATGAAATTGCGGAAAGTGTCCAGTAATGCGCTCTTTATTGGCAAACTGAAAATACTCTGCAGTAAATACGCAATCATGTTGTATTGAATAATGATTGGACTGCCCCACCATGTGTGGGCTGCTACTACAAAGAATACTGGCTGTGTCTAAAGCTGAGGTTGTAATCACATTTTCAGGGCGCAGCATTGCGGTATTTAGGCTGCCCAATAAACCAATAAAGTTGAGATAATGTAAGGGTGCAGGCAAATTAGGAAGAATTAAGCCCTGATAGATAAATTTATAATGATGTTTTGGGGCGTGATAAGGCAGTTTGGCGGTTGCCGCAGGAGTTTGATTGAGTTGTTTGGAACGATCGAGAAAATCTTGAAACAGCTGCATATCAAACTCCTTGTGAGTTGATGCTTTTATGAAAGCTTAATTAACTCACTGCATTTTTTCTTGCCATAAAAGTGGTCACAAAACCTGAAAGTGCATAAATAATTGAAATCACTAAAATTCCAACAGGAATATTATAAGTCATGGCTGCAAGGATAAATACTGCGATTGGCAATACAAAAAACGGCACACGCTTACGATCAAAGGTTTTAAATGAATAATATTTAATATTGGAAATCATCAACAATCCTACTGCAATAATAATCACAGCATTGAGGATTTGTAGACCAATTTCACGAATATCATACAGTTCAGGAAAATCCCGTCCTACCCAAACCAGCGACACGATAATCAGCGCAGCCAAAGGACTTGCAACACCAATAAAGTAGCGTTTATCGACCACACCAATTTGCACATTAAAACGCGCCAAACGGAATGCGGCACAAGCCGTATAAACAAAGCAAGCCGCCAAGCCGATACGACCTAAATCATGCAAACTCCAGCTATACATCAAAATCGCAGGTGCAACACCAAAGGCGAGCATATCGGATAATGAATCAAACTGTTCGCCAAATGGACTTTGCGCACCAATCGCACGTGCCACACGACCATCTAAACCATCAAACAATGCTGCTAGAAAAATGGCATAAATCGCTTGGCTAAATTCGCCATTCATACTGGCAATAATGGAGTAAAAACCCGACAGCAAGGCTGCCGTGGTAATCAGGTTTGGCCACAGATAGATACCACGACGTTTCACCTTTTGCCCTTCACGGGTATGTTCTTCTTCCACCACTTCAAATGTAATTCCGTCATGCTCAAGATCACGGGAACTATATTCTCCTTCGGGTTTGGATGTGTTTGTCATTATTTTGTGTCCTAACTGTAACCTGAACGTCTATTTAAATTTTTTATTCGCCAACTAACCAACGCACTGCAGCATGTCCACCATGTTCTTGCATACGCAAGTGCGGGAACAACCATTGCAGGGCTTCATCTGCATCTTCAGAGAATTTCCATGGTGGATTAATCACCAATAAACCACAACCGTTTAAGCCCACAGGAGTATCGTCAGGCCACACACAAATTTCACAAATGAGTTGACGGCGAATACCTGTTTTAAACATTTTCTTTTCAAAACGTTCAATCATGGCGCGGTCTTTAATTGGATACCACACCGCAAATACGCCTGTTGGCCATTTTTTATGTGCAGCTGCCAATAATTCAACCAACTGAGGGAAATCTTTACGTTCCAATTCATACGGTGGATCAATCATCACCAAACCGCGTTTTTCTTTTGGTGGAATGACGCCCAATAAACCTTCGTAAGCATCACGCTCATGTAAACCTGCGCGTTTGTCACGAATGTTATGACGCAATTGCTGGAATACATCGCGCTGCATTTCAAAAATAGTTGCTTTGTCGATGTCACGCATACCTTGTAAAGCAAACCATGGCGAACCAGGATATGCACCTTGCCCATCCGTTTCACGCATTGCTTCAACCAGTTTTAAATACTGCTGTACGCCTTCTGGTGCCTGACGTTTGATTGAATCATCTAGTTTCACTAAACGATGAATACCATTTAAAAATTCGCCCGATTTTTGTGCAGGTGCTAAAGATAAGTCATATTTACCCGCACCGCCATGTGTATCGACATAACGATAAGGTTTATCTTTGGCATTTAAACGCGTCAGAATTTGCAGCAATAAGACGTGCTTCATGACATCGGCAAAGTTGCCTGCATGGAAATGGTGACGATAATTCATGTTTGGTTCATTCCTAAAATCAACCGCTATTTTAGCATGAAAAAAAGTTTCATTCAGGAGCTTGTATTCCTCTAAAATAACCAACTCTCAATTTCATCTTTTTCTGAGTATTTTATATGGACGCTACACTTCTCCCAAAGTCCTGGAATGTTGATCGAATTCTTGAAGATTTGGATCAACATGGTTTTGCAATAATTGATGATGCTTATTCACCCGAATATCAACAACAATTGCTGCTAGAGTGTAGTCAAAATTTAGATCAGTTTCGTGAAGCCGCCATTCAAAATGGTGTGGTCAGCAATATTCGTAGCGATCATATTTTATGGATTCATGAAAACTTAAGCACAGCCCATCAACATACCCAAACGCTTTTAGCCTTAGCCGAGCAATTCAATCAGGCATTTTATTTGGGTATTCGTGAAGTCGAAGCACATTTTGCCAGTTATCAAACTGGGTCCTTTTACGCCTTGCACCGTGACAACCCTCAACAGAAAAATGATCGGGTGATTTCTGCCGTTTATTATTTGCACAGTGAATGGCAGCCTGACTGGGGTGGTCAGCTCCGCCTGCAAGATAAACACGACCAATGGCATATTATTGAACCATCACCGAACCGTTTAGCCATTTTTCAAAGTGATTTATTGCATGAGGTTTTGCCTGCCAAGCAACAACGCTTGTCTATCACAGCGTGGTTACGCAGTGGCAATGCGCTTTGGTAAATTTGCTAGAAATGCTTGCAGTTTTTCCAGTGCTTTGGCTTTAAAAGCTCAAATCTGCCCCGATGTATAGCCCATATTGCAACAAGGAATTCACCAATGCGCCATTCGACTCAACAACTTATTCAACGTATTGGTGAAACCGACCAACTTTTTTTACAAGGCAATACGCCTGAATTGGCATTAGAACGTGCCGATTTACGCTTACAATTGGTGAGTTTGAGCGAGTTACGCCAAGAACAGATTTACTTTTTGCAAGAAGCCATTGTGCTGTTGGAACAAGGTCGGATTGAATTTGAAGAAATGCCAGTGACGTTATATATCAATTTGTCTTTGCATTTGGCCAAAGCCTATATGATGTATTTTGAGCTGACCCGCGATGCAAAATACGCCTTAATTACCCAACAAATTTTAAAAGCCATGACTCATTATGCACATGGAGATATTTTCTTTTTCTTGGCTTATGCCAGCGCCAGTAAAAATGAAAGTGCACTGTGTCGCCACTGGTTAGGCAAGTACAGTAAAACTGCCGAATTTGATTTGGAACTCTTACAAATTCACCCTGCCTTTAACGCCTATCAAACCGAAGTCTGGTTTAAACAAATTCTCAAAAGCAGAATGCATTAAAAAAACGCCTCGTTCTGAGGCGTTTTTAATGAAAACATATTAAATATGACGATGACTTAAACCTAAACAGCTTGTAAACGATAAGCATCTAAATGCAATTGTTGATTGAGTTCATCAATCCAAATGGCCCAATCATCGTCTTGTACCAAATGACTGATTAAAAATTCACGTTGTGATTTATTCCAAAACGGCGCTTCATGTAAATTAATATGTGCAGGTAATTGATGCGTACGTACATACAGTTCAATGGCTGCAGGGCTGCTGGCTAAACCGAGTTGGCTGAATAACATGGCTAATGATGGAGTATTTTGCATGAGCACCTTGCCCCCTTTTATTAGTTTCGTTGTAATTCCTTATTCAACCAACTTATAACACTTTGTATAAAAAACCCAGTCTTCCGACTGGGTTTGTTGTATCTTTTTGTGAGCACGCAGTTTACTGGCTCTTTTTAGATGAAAAGTATTTGATTTAACTTAAATACCGATTAAACACTCGGGTGTTGATCACTATGCAATTGCTCATTTAAGGTTTCAATCACAATGGCCCAATCATCATCTTTTTTCCAGTGACTTTGCAAAAATTGGCGCTGCCCTTCCGTCCAAAACTCAGCACAGTGTAATTTGGTTTCTGCAGGTAATTGATGCTCACGAATAAATTGATCAATTGCTGCATCGTCTGCATCCAGACCCAATTGTTGAAATAACAGTTCTAAAGTCGGTTGTTGGTCAAACATGGCATCCTCCTTTGATTCGTCTTGTACTTTTAATGACCTTAACCTGCTTTGAGCCACAATTCAGCAGCAGCCGAGTTGCAGCATGTTATTTTTTGTACGATGCGATATACCTAAAGCATCCCACTCAATATTCTTAACACGATGACAGGCAACAAAAAAGCCAGTCAATGTAAACCGACTGGCTTTCATCTACTTAAATTAAAAGTTAGCAACCTGTTAGTTTTTCAGGCTGTGGCTTTTCATTTGGAAAGAAGATTGGGCGCAATTTCACACCAATGGCATTCCCCATAAATGCAAATACTAGCCATAACCAACCATGCACACTGCCCGAAGCAATTCCGCTAAAGTATGCGCCAATGTTACAACCGTAGGCCAAACGTGCACCATAACCAAGTAATAAGCCACCTATAACAGCCGCAACCAGTGAACGGCGTGGAATATTAAAGTTCGGGGCAAATTTTCCAGCCAAACTTGCAGCAAGCAATGCACCCAACATAATGCCAAAATTCATCATAGAGGTGATGTCATGCCACAATGAATTTGCCAATGCTTTAGCATTGCCTGACTGCTGCCAATAATCCCAAGCGCTTACATCTACACCCGCAAAAACAGCAACTTTTGCAGCCCAAACTGCAAGCGCAGAAGTCACGCCCCACGGACGACCAGCCAATACCAAGGTAGCAAAATTCAGCAGCGTTAAAATAAGCCCACCCCAAATTAACGGCCAAGGACCTTTGAGGAAACGCTTCCAACCATGGTACTGACTTTGCGGCTCGACTTCTAAACTGCCATGACGTTTCTTTTCAAAAAACACGGTTGCGGCAGCAATCACAGCAAAAATAACAAAGCTTAGAATAAGAGCAGGAATCACCCCAAAACTTTCGACAATCGAGATTGGCGCCAAATGCGGCAGATTAAACCACCAATCTAAATGCGAAGTGGCAATCAGTGAACCTAAGCAGAAGAAAAATAGCGTAACCAACATACGCGCACTGCCACCGCCTACCGTGTATAGCGTACCCGATGCACAGCCACCCCCCAACTGCATGCCAATACCAAAAATAAAAGCACCAATCATGACCGACATCGACACAGGATTGACATTGCCCTTGACGGGATTGCCAAACAACTCACCTGCACCTAAAGCAGGAAAGAACAACAACACCGCCAAGCCCAGCATAATCATTTGAGCCCGCAAACCACGACCACGACGTTCTTTAATAAACACACGCCAGCTAGAAGTAAAACCAAAAGAGGCGTGATACAACGTCATCCCCAAAGCACCACCAATTAAAAATAACAGTGCTTGATTTAGACCCACGATTTGATAGGCGCCGATAGTACCGACAACAAGTAAGATAAAAGCCACCCAAACCGAAACATTCGATCTATGGGCACTTGCAACAATAACTGACATGACAGAGAGAAGATTTGAAAAAGGAAACCCGCGTATTCTAAGCAATTTCCCCTACCGTGCAGGTCAATCGACCTATTTTATAGTCGCTTATCCATTCTGATATTTGATAAGCAATATGAGCTTAGCTGATGATAGGCTTTTAATTGCAAAGATAAAATCAAGCGCAAAAAAATGCCAGTCAACTTTTAGGTTGACTGGCATCACTCCCGAAGGAGTTTTAACTTAATCTAGCAGATTAAATTATTTAATCATGTCAGCAATTGCTGCGCGTTCTTCTTCAAGTTCGTTTAACGTGAAGTTGATACGCTCACGGCTGAACTCGTCGATTTCAAGACCTTGAACGATTTTGTATTCGCCATTTTCGCAAGTTACAGGGAAACCGAACATTACGCCTTCAGGAATACCGTAAGAACCGTCAGAAGGAATACCCATAGTTACCCATTCGCCGTTTGTGCCAAGCGCCCAATCACGCATGTGGTCAATTGCAGCGTTTGCAGCAGATGCAGCAGAAGATAAACCACGTGCTTCGATGATCGCAGCGCCACGCTTACCAACTGTAGGAAGGAATACGTCTTTGTTCCATTCAGCATCGTTGATTTTGTCTTTTAAGCTTTCTCCATTTGCAGTTGCAAAACGGTAATCAGCATACATTGTTGGAGAGTGGTTACCCCAAACTGTCATTGTTTTGATGTCAGAAACAGCAACGCCAGCTTTTTGAGCAAGTTGAGTTAACGCGCGGTTGTGGTCAAGACGTAACATTGCTGTGAAGTTTTTCGCTGGAAGATCTGGAGCAGATTTCATTGCGATGTAAGCATTCGTGTTCGCTGGGTTACCAACAACTAGAACTTTAACATCACGGCTAGCAACTTCGTTAAGTGCTTGACCTTGACCAATAAAGATTTCACCGTTTACTTTAAGAAGGTCAGCACGCTCCATACCAGGACCACGTGGACGAGAACCAACCAATAACGCGTAGTCAGCATCTTTAAATGCCACTTTAGGATCATCAGTACCGATCATGCCAGCCAATAATGGGAAAGCACAGTCGTCAAGTTCCATCATTACGCCTTTAAGCGCAGCTTGAGCTTTCTCAAAAGGAACTTCTAATAATTGAAGGATAACTGGTTGGTCTTTACCCAACATTTCACCGCTAGCGATACGGAATAATAGGCTGTAACCAATTTGACCAGCAGCGCCAGTAACGGCAACGCGAACAGGTTGCTTCATGTAATTATCTCCAATTGAGAGGATAGTCAATGCGATTAAATAGCTGTTCTATCTAATCTTAATAATCATAAACGCGAAAGATTGTACTCCAATCATTCAGCGGATGCATGCAAAAGCGCATCAAATTCCACAAAAGTCTGATAGAAAATATGAATAAAATTTCTCAAAAAGCTTAAAATTCAGAAATTACAGTCACCTAGCAAACTAGTAAGAACCTTTAATGACAAACTGATTCGGGCAATTTGATTCAATCGCTGCACCGCACTGCTTATAGCGTCCTGCGGTGTTATAACAAATTTTGATTTCAGTTAAATAACTTTTACCTTGATGGTTAGAGCACTGAAAATGCACGCTTTTTGATGACATACCTGAATTGGACTTGAGAAACAAACTCCGTAGTTGTGACAATTGCACCGTCTGCGTGTCTTGGCCTGTCAATACCGAAGGCACGTTCATCCGATCTGCATTATTAATAATCATGCGAAAATACTGACTGGCATTCATGGGCACACAGCCGCCAATACCTTGCCACAATTGTATCCGTGCAGCTTCATCAGGCATGACTCGCGCCACTACCTTCGCTTGTAGCGGCGGTAACTTTGCCGATGACTGAGTGCTGCACTCACGCGCAGCAACTTCAGGATATAAGCCTTCAATATTCAGTGAGTAGCCTTCTAAACATTTACGCTTTTTGCTTTTGCTCGAATCGATTAAACACACGGCGGGCGTCATTTGCACGGACATCACATAGCCTTGCACGGGGGCAGAAAATGTATTTTGCGTACACAAAACCAAAGCTGTACCACTCAAACCGAGCAATGTAACTTGAATTGGCTGTAAAACTGTACTCATCCACATTTTCAATGCTTCAGCCCCCTAAATTCTTATACACCCAATGACTCACGCATCTATATATCAACACGCATGATCATCTAACTGTATCACTTGTAACATTTTCCTAAGGTGTATTCCGAGATGGAATATGTTGCATACGGCTACTCATTGATTGTCCACCCTGCCCCAACAGCACACCATAGTGCGTGGCATTGGTCATGACATGCTTGACATAGTCACGTGTTTCCAACAAAGGAATGCTTTCAGTATATTGGTCTGCCGCAATTTGCTGAAACTCGGGCTGCCAACGGCGTGCACGGTTCGGGCCTGCGTTATAACCCGCTGTAGCGAGTACTGGACTATTGCTTAATTGTCTGTGAATGGTCGACAAATAAAATGTGCCATAACGAATATTGGTATTCATATCACTTAACGCGGCAGGATTATAAGTTTCACCCATTTGTCGTGCAACCAGACGCGCTGTATCGGGCATGATTTGCATGAGCCCACCTGCGCCGACATGCGAACGCGCAGTGGTATTAAAACGGCTTTCCTGACGCATCAGTCCATAAGCCCAAGCAGGATCGATACCTGCATTTTGACTGTGGCTCACCACATAATTACGATGTGGCATAGCATAACGGTAACTATAGTTGTGCTTATTCACAGTACGATCTGCTGCATAAATGGCACGATCATACCAACCCATATCGGTCGCACGCTTAGCCGCTGCTAAAATCAAACCATCATCCTGTCTTAAATACGCCTGACGTACCGCCCAGTTCCATTCACGGTTGATATAATTGGCAGGTGCATTAATTTCACGCAAGGCAAAGGCACGGTTAAAGTGAATATCCTGATTTAAACGCTGTAAATCATTGGTTGTCGGCTGGCTATTTACTGGAATGGCATTGTAACGCTGCCCAAGACGATCTTTTGCTAATAAGTTGTGATAATCATCGCCCTGTGCCAACTGTTTATAAATATTTTGCGCGCTGCGTTTCGATGCTGCATCACCACGTTGTTCTGAGGCACGAGCCAACCAGTATTGCCAACGGTCTTCTTGTTTCTGAGTCACACTCATGCTGTCTACTGCACGAATCACACTTTCCCATGCACCAAAGCGGATGGCCTGTCGGGCATAGATTTCTGCTTCTTCGGGGCTAAATGGCAAGCCATAACTGGCATCTAAGGCGCTTAACACTTCACGGTTGAAATTATTTTTCATCACCGTGGTGCCACCAATATAGCCTACTGCACGGTGCAACGATTTTTGTACGGCATCGGGTGTACCCTCTGCGCTCCGTTTTAGTGAAGACAAGGCCGAATCCAGATCACTGTCAGCCAAACGACCTATGGCATAAATTAAATAAGCGTGATCTTCATTGCTGGCTTTTGGGGCCGACCATAAATAATTCAGTGGATTGGCCTGAATACTGTTCAGTTGTGCCAAACTCAGATTCATACCTAAACTTTGCGCAGTCGCCAAAGCTTGCCCGGACTGCCCTGCACGCAGTTGTCCCCACAAACGCTGCTGCTTGTCTTGCTGAGTCATAATTGGACTAGAGAGCATCATTCGACCTAGACCTGTACAAGATTCAGGTTGTGAGTTCGTGGTCAACCAAACATCTTTAAATTCCGCGACCACCAAAGGATCACCCGAACGGGTACGAACTTGTGCCATGGCACAGCTTTCGGCCTGATCAGCATTACTCACATAGGCAAGCACAGGTTGTGCACTGCTAAAATCGGCCTGTTTCACTTTTTCTTCGATGTAATCGGCTGCGAGTTTTTCTGCCATCGCTGATTGTGGATGGCGCTGTGCAAACTGAACAATTGCACTGGCAGGTTGCATGCCCAAATTGGTGTTCAATGCCCAGTATTCAGGATAGTAGCCCAAAACATCATTTTGCATGGCATATTGATACTGCTGCAATAAATCGACATCACCTGAATTGGCGGCACGTAACGCATCATTGAACTGTTCATTTGCCGCATGCGTACTTGCCATGACTGCAAACGAAACAAGGCTCAAAGCAAGCTTTTTAGCTAAATTATTATTTTGTTTCATCATTTGCAGCATTCGCTTGCTTTCGGTCATTTACTTCCGCCTCGAGGTCCGCATCTCATCTTTAGGTTTAGTTTAATTAGTCTAGAACCGCAGTTGTGTTCTGTTATGTAACCTTCTGATTAGACACTATTAATCTTAGAACTCATGTTCAAACAAATTTCTTCATATTTCAATCAGCTGTTGTGCTGATTTAAGGCTGTCAGTTTAGCGTGAATTCCTGCTAAAATATGCGCCTTTCTTTTGTCTAATGACGTTTATTTTTTTAAACGATTTAGTGAACTATCTCTTAGGAGCCTACATGACGGTTCAAACCTTCATCCCCAATGGTGCCCAAGCTGCCTCAGAAAACACTGTTACCCAGCCACAGCACACCCCAGCCGACGGTTCAGTTAAAAAACTGTATATCGAAACGCAAGGGTGTCAGATGAATGAGTATGACAGTCACCGTATGGCAGACCTTTTGGGCGACTCGCACGGCTATGTGCTGACCAGCAACCCTGCCGATGCCGATATTTTGCTCATGAACACCTGTTCAATTCGTGAAAAAGCCCAAGAAAAAGTATTTTCTGAATTAGGACGTTGGCGCAAGCTTAAAGAAAAAAATCCTGATTTGGTCATTGGTGTAGGCGGTTGCGTGGCTTCTCAAGAAGGCGACAACATTCAAAAACGCGCACCGTATGTGGATATGATTTTTGGCCCACAAACCTTGCACCGTTTGCCACAAATGCTTGATCAGCACCACGATCAAGTTGAAAAACCAAAGAAAGAAAAAATCAAACTGGTGGATATTTCTTTCCCAGACATCGAAAAATTCGACTTTTTACCTGAACCGCGTGTTGAAGGGTTTAAAGCTTTTGTGTCGATTATGGAAGGCTGTTCAAAATACTGTTCTTTCTGCGTAGTGCCTTACACGCGCGGTGAAGAAGTTTCACGTCCTTTAGATGATGTCTTAGCTGAAATTGCGACTTTGGCCGAAAAAGGCGTGCGTGAAATTAGCTTGCTCGGTCAAAACGTAAATGGCTATCGCGGTGAAACTTTTGACGGTAAAATTTGTACTTTTTCCGATTTACTGCGTTTGGTTGCCGAAGTACCTGGCATTGGACGAATTCGCTACACCACATCACACCCGCTTGAATTTAATGATGATTTGATTCAATGCTACCGTGATTTACCGCAAATGGTGTCGCATTTACACTTGCCTGTGCAAAGTGGTTCGAATGATGTGTTACAAGCCATGAAACGTAACCACACCATTGATGTGTATATCGACAAGATTGCCAAGTTACGTAAAGTACGCCCAGACATGCACTTATCTAGCGACTTTATTATTGGCTTCCCGGGTGAAACCGATCAAAACTTTGAAGAAACTTATCAGTTTATTCAAGATATGGATTTTGACCATTCTTATAGTTTTATCTACTCAAAACGTCCGGGAACACCTGCATCGGAACTCGAAGACACCACCCCTGAAGATGTTAAAAAAGAGCGTTTGGTCAAAGTTCAGCAATGGATCAAACAATCTAGTATTGATAAGACCGATGCCATGCTTGGGACGGTACAACGTGTCCTAATTGAAAATGTTTCCGACAAAGACCCGAACATTTTAGTGGGTACGGCCGACAATACACGTTTAGTAACATTTATTGGTGACCCTGCTTGGGTCGGACGCTTTGCGGAGATTGAGATTACCGAGATTAAAACTTTGAATTTAGTTTACGGTGAACTCTTGAATCTTGAGCCTGACGTGGCGTAATGTAGGAGCTAAAGTCCAATAACAGATTAAGGAATTCTCTTGACTGCAGCGATTCGACGTACAGTAACTTTTCCTGGCATTTCAATGGAACGTCTAAAAAGCATGCTCGGTGCTTATAACGGACATTTGAAACAAATCGAACAACGTCTAGACGTCCAAATTTCTCATCGTGGTGACGCCTTTTTTATAGATGGGGAAATTGATGCAGTTGAACGAGCCGAAACGCTCTTGCAACGCCTGCATGAAGAAGCGGAAAGCTCTGCACAAATTAGTGCAGACACGCTCCACATGATGATTCAGGGCAGTCAGACTGACCGTGAATTACAATCGGATGATGGGCAAGAGCATACTGGATTGGATGCTGTTTGGTTGCAAACCCGCAAAGGGCGCATTAATCCACGCGGTGCCAACCAAAAGCGTTATGTGCAACGTATTTTGCAAAGTGATATTTCATTTGGTATTGGCCCTGCAGGTACGGGTAAAACCTATTTGGCTGTTGCCGCTGCCGTAGATATGTTGGAACGCAATGAAATCCAGCGGATTCTATTGGTGCGCCCTGCGGTTGAAGCGGGTGAAAAACTGGGCTTCTTACCGGGTGATTTAACCCAGAAAATTGACCCGTATTTGCGTCCCCTTTATGATGCCCTGTATGAAATGCTCGGCTTTGAAAAAGTTGCTAAGCTGATTGAACGTCAAGTGATTGAAGTTGCACCACTGGCGTATATGCGTGGTCGTACCCTCAACCACTCTTTTGTGATTTTGGATGAAGCCCAGAACACCACGCCTGAACAGATGAAGATGTTCCTGACCCGTTTAGGGTTTGGTTCACGTGCAGTGATTACCGGTGATGTGACTCAGGTGGATTTACCACGTGGTCAGCAGTCTGGTCTGGCACATGCCTTACGTGTGATTGATAAAATCCCTGAAATTCATATTACTCGTTTCCATTCTCGTGATGTCGTGCGTCACCAGCTGGTTCAGAAAATTGTTGAAGCCTATGAAGGCTGGGACAGTGAGCAACAGCGTTTAAGTGCCGAAGCGCGTGCAGAACGTAAAGCGCGCCAGGAAGCATTAATTACGGAAAATGATGCCGCAGCAGATGCACAGCACTAATCGCTGTGCGCTCTGCAACCTACTGAAGTATTAAGGATTCATTTTGAAATTAAGTCTCAGCCTGCAACAGGACATTCAAGCGCCTGAGCTGGTGTTAAAACGTGCCTATCTGAAAAAAGTAGTCGAAACCACTTTAAGACATATAGACACCCAAAGTGATTGTGAAATTGGAATTGCCTGTGTCGATCATGCCGAAAGTCACAAGCTCAATCTGGAATATCGCAAAAAAGACAAATCTACCAACGTCTTGTCTTTCCCAAGCGATTTACCCGATGAAATGGCACAAGTTTTGCCGAGCTTCCCTATTGGGGATTTGGTAATTTGTATTCCTGTGGTTTTACAGGAAGCTGCAGAACAAGCCAAAACACCATTAGCGCATTTCACTCACATGCTAGTACATGGCACGCTGCACCTTATGGGCTATGATCATGAAACCTCAGATGAGGATGCCGAAGAAATGGAAGCTTTAGAAGTTGAGATTCTTGCCAAGTTGGGTTTGGATAATCCATACATGGAAAGAGATTGAATTTTAAGTTTTAGAAAATCATAAAAATAGCGGGCTAAGGCTCGCTTTTTTGTTTAAAACTACTCCCTCCCAATGGGAGGGAGAACATTCATTAGAGTCCCATGATTGCTAAATACCAGAAGAACATTGCTGCGTAAAGCAGAGAGTAGATTCTTGTTACTTGTCCACAAAGTCCTCTCTCCCTTTGGGAGAGAGCCAGAGAGAGGGAAAAACTAGCGCACCTCAAACTCAGCTTCAGCAGGGTCAAAACGCCACGTCCGTACAATCCGCAATTCAGAAATATCTTTCATTTTGGCATCAAATGCACCAAAAGGTGCGGCTTTACGCACCGAAGCTTTGGCTGCTTCATCTAGCATGGCATGTCCTGAACTTTCAATTAAACGAATGGCACGAATCCCACCATTGTTGTTCAAAATCACCATTAAACGTACTTCGCCTGCCAAATTCTGTGCTTTGGCTTGTTCTGGATAATAACGGTTACCATAAAATTCGACTTTTTGACGGAATTTTTCCATATAACCAGCGGTGTTGTCTTGCTTGGCCTGAATCCCATCGATGGTTTTAATTTTTTGCTGACGGCTAAAATTTTGTTGGCGTTGTAAATATTGCGCTTCAATACTGGCGACCATGGCAGCCTTAGCTTGGAATTGGCTATTCAACTCCTGCATGGCTTTTTTGCGCTGATTTTCTGCAGCCTGTTTTTGCCAACTGAGCGTGGTCATCAATACTTTTTCTTCAAAGTTTAATTCACGCTGTTGCTGCATACGCTCTAAACTTTCCAATTGCTGCTCCCCTGCACTTTGTTCAGTCATGGGTGCAGGCATATCACTCGACATGCGATGTTCTTCACGGAACGTACCTGAACCTTGCTGATCGGCTTGGGCTAAGAAATCTGCATCTTCAACTTTTGCATCGCTCATGCGTACCGATACCGCAATCTCTTTGACCGCAGCATCGCTTTGTTGCGGTGCAGCAAACTGCACGGCCAAAATTAATGCGTGCAATACAGCAGCCACCAGCAACGCTGCAGCAAAAATAGGATCTTTCCACCAATCTTGCGTAGAAGGCATCAATTGAATTTTTTTTAGCATCACATTAATCCGACAAAACGTCTGATTCCCCAAGCCGCCAAATGCGGTATAAACTAAAGAGCATATTACTTTGCTCAGTTTTTGCTTTTCTGCAAAACTGCGAAGTTCATCAAAAAGCTGACTACTGAGCCTTAAAATCTTAAAAATGGTGCAACTTATTTTGCTAAACTGCAAGCTTCTATGCCTGTATTTTTAATACAATTCGACAAAATATTTGTATCTGTAAAGAATGAATGAACGACTTGGACGGCCGTATGCAAACCCTGATCACCAATATCTCTCAACGTATCCGTCAAGTGTACCAAAAAGCGGAAGGATTTATTGAGGATGAACGTGAATTTCCATTATCTCAGGTCTTCTTAAATGCGACTTTTCAGCGCTTTGTGACCGATAATGTGAAAATGTTGCAAGATCTGCACGCAGACTTACACGACGACTGGTTACGTCTTTATGCAACCCTAGATTACAACGGCTTGAACATCACTCTGTCTGTCGATTTAAAATTAGTACAGATGGAATTGAATAAAGATACTCAGCTGATTGTGTTTGAACAAATTAGTGACACACAGGTGATTGAAGCAAGTTATCCAAGTTTTTTGCATAAAATCGCTGTGAAGTGCGCTTTATTTTACTATCAAAAAATACGCAATGATGACCCTTTAGGCATGATTTTAGAAAAACTCAAAGTCATTAAAGTCAAAGATGATTTGCTGCATTTAGATTTAAATCGCTGGTTGGGCAAAAGCCGCTCTATCATTGACACACTCAGCAAAGTTCATGTGAATCATGCGGTATTACGTGAAGCGGAATTGGTGCTCACTGGCAACGTCAATTTAACGGCGTTGTTCCGCAAAATGTCTGAAGAAAGACTAGAAGATGTGGAAGAATCTCTTGCAGATACGCAAGTCACACCGCTGAAACAAAAATAAAGCTAAGCTGAAACTTTAGAAGAGAATACATACAGGAAAACTACACAAGCCGCATAATTCCTAATTTTCTCTTCATATTCAACGCGTATAATGGCAACAAGCAAGCAAATTGCATCTCCCTACATACAGAGGAAATATCTCAGCAATGGCAAATCATGTATTGAAAAAAATGGGTATGGCAGCCGGTGTGTCTACAGCACTGTTTTTGGCTGGTTTCTCTAGCCAAACATTTGCCATGAGTCCTTTCCAAGCCAGTT
Organism: Acinetobacter sp. ANC 5045; assembly: GCF_004331005.1. Classification (NCBI taxonomy): domain Bacteria; kingdom Pseudomonadati; phylum Pseudomonadota; class Gammaproteobacteria; order Moraxellales; family Moraxellaceae; genus Acinetobacter; species Acinetobacter sp. ANC 5045. The sequence continues at coordinate 16,571 of NZ_SJNS01000004.1, forward strand.
ATCAATTTAACTACAATGGTAAAAACTTAGGTTCTGCAACACGTACTTTAAGCCAAACAGGTAACCAATGGAGTTATGTGTTTGCTGCCAAAGCAGGCGTGATTGCCTCTGCTACAGAAACTAGCCGTTTTAGTTTTAATAATGGCAAAATTGGCTCATCTAGCTTTAGCCGCAGCAGTAAGATTTTGGTGCATAACAACACCATGAGTATTAACTTCAATCCTTCGGCGAAAACCATTAACACCAAAAAGGACAGCGACACCCGTTCTTTTGCGTGGAAAGCGGGCGTGTTGGATGAGTTGAATGCGGAACTGCAAATCCGTGAAGACTTAAAAAGTGGCGGTTTAAAATCGAGCTACTATATTGCCGATAATAAAGAGGTGGAATCACGTCGCTTTATTAAGCAAGGTTCAGAAAAAATCAAAACCAGTTATGGTACTTTTGATACCATTAAAGTGGTGCTGAAACACAACAAACCAAACCGTGATACGATTTTCTGGTTGGCACCAAAACTTGACTACTTGCCTGTCAAAGTTACCCACCAAGACAAAGACAAGTCTTATGGATTATTACTCACAGGCTATAAAGGCCCGACCAACTAATTTAGAATATAACTACTGAGCAAAGCTTGGCAGTTATTCACCATTTGGTAAATTGTTCTTGCATTTTTTCAGGTGCTTTTTAAAATACGCTTTTGCTTTGAAAAGCACCTGCTCTTGAGGATTCTCCCGTGCATGCACTAGAACAGAAAATTTTAGCCGAAGGTATCGTTCTATCTGAAGCGGTTCTAAAAGTCGACTCTTTCTTAAACCATCAAATTGACCCTGTGATGATGCAGCAAATTGGTCAAGAATTTGCGCGTTTGTTTAAAGATGCAGGCATCACCAAAATTATTACCATCGAAGCTTCTGGCATTGCACCAGCTGTGATGGCAGGTTTAGAGCTTGGCGTACCTGTAATTTTTGCACGTAAATATCAATCTTTAACCTTAAAAGATGATTTATACCGCTCTAAAGTATTTTCATTTACCAAGCAAACTGAAAGCACGATTGCCATTTCAAACAAACATATCAGCGCGAGCGACAAAGTCTTGGTGATTGATGACTTTTTGGCAAATGGTCAAGCTGCACTTGGTTTGGCAGATTTAATCCATCAAGCGAATGCAGAAGTCGTGGGTATTGGGATTGTGATTGAAAAATCATTCCAACCGGGTCGTGAATTATTGCTTGAAAAAGGCTATCGTGTTGAATCATTGGCACGGGTAAAGTCTTTGGCAAACGGTACAGTTGAATTTGTACGCGATTAAGGTCGATGAAAACTGATGTTGTTTCATCATTTTGTCCTGTGATCAAAGAGTGCTGAGGCGCTCTTTTTTATGCTTTTTTTAAACTTAAACAACTCATTTACATATATTTTATTTACAAAATAGCCGCGCTACGCCATTCTGCACTTGAAATAACAGTGATTCAGCAGTCTAGTTTTTCTGATTGCAGCTCTAGACAGCACTTTTTTAGATCGTCTGCGTGCATTGATGCATGCGGCATGAGCATAAGGCAATTTACAGTCATGACACAAGACAATCCGTTGATGGACCACAGTATAGTCTGTCCGAAATGTGGTTCAACTCAAGTTGAAAAACGCAACCATGAACAAAACTTACAAAAAATTGGTGGCGTGTTATTAGGCTCTGCAGGAACGGCAGCAGGTACAGTAGGCGGCGCAGCTTCAGGAGCTTCTATTGGTGCGGCAATCGGTACTGCCGCAGGACCATTGGGCGTAATTATGGGCGGAACGATTGGCACGTTTGTCGGAGCAATTAGTGTGGGAATCACAGGCGGTTTTCTTGGGCATCGCTTTGGTAAAAAAGCAGGTGTAATTGTCGATCAGAATATTTTTCTAGATTTTCAATGCCTCAAGTGCAAACACCGCTTTAAAGAAAAAGTTGAAACAGCCAAGCAGCTCTAAATAGCCCTAAATCAATTTCAAAAAAAGTGCTGCACATGGCAGCACTTTTTTGATTACATCTTTTTTTATTTTGCAGTACTGCTTGCAGAAGTCATCACAGGCTTTTGTGCCGCTAAATACTGTGCTTCCGCAGGTTGTTTTTCAATATGTTGTTCTTCTGGAAAGCTCAGACTATGCACAATTTCAGTCGCTGCAACACTCGACAATGAATATCCTAAACTCAATAGACTTAACCCAATCAGCATCCACTTATTCATTTTCACTTTTCCTCAATCTCTCATTTTTACAGCAGTCCATTGTGCTCAATACATTAGGGTCTGTTGACAATTCGTCTATGTTTGCGGCATGAGAGATATATCTCGCAAGGTTTTTTAGCTGATATAAGGCATGGGACAGGAAATTTAGTCATTCTAAATGACTGGCACATAACGCAATAGCAGCAAAAAATATGCTGCGTGAACCGTGACAGAAAACTCTGCTTTTAAAGCGGTTATTAGACGTGAAAAGAGAAAAACTGAATATCACTGCAAATGGTGATTTTAGGTGAAAAGTGAACTTATTTTTTAGCACGCTCAATGCTACATAAGCCAATCGAATTCAAGTACAAAAGATAAAAGCGTAAAACGATATCCACATTTTACGCTTCATCTTAATTAAAGAAAGAATCTCACATGCCCTGTAATTTTTTTACCATTTCACCTAGGCGTTGTCCTTGCGCTTCACAAAGGATTTTTTCATCCTGACTCAAAGCCTGATCGTGGCGCGGGCCGCTCACATGCGTTGCACCATACGGCGTACCGCCCGTTTTGGTATTTGATAAAGCAGGATGCGCATTATGCAATCCCATAATCATCATTCCGTGGTGAAACAATGGCGGCAACATGGTCAATAAGGTACTTTCCTGTCCACCATGCATCGAACCCGATGAGGTAAAAACGCAGGCAGGTTTATTGTGCAATGCGCCATTCAGCCACAGACTAGTGGTTTGATCCCAGAAATATTTCATTTCAGATGCCATATTGCCAAAACGTGTAGGTGAACCTAAAGCCAAACCTGCACAATTGGCCAAGTCATCCAAAGTACAATAAATATCACCTTCGGCAGGAATACTTGGCTCGGCTTGTTGCACCACGGTCGAGATATTTGGCACAGTTCTAATTTTAACGGGCATGCCACTAGCCTCTACCCCGTTGGCAATTAAATGTGCCATTTCTTTGGTAGAACCATATTTACTAAAGTACAAAACCAGAATATATGCTTGCATCATGCTAAGAAATCAGACTAAAAATGAAAACTATACGGTATTTTGCTGCTTTTTTGGTTAAGCTTAACCATGAAAACAGATAAAGATGATTAAAAAAGTTGAGACAGCCACTGTATGATCGTTGAGTATTTAAAGAAACTGCCTTTTTATGACAAACAATGGTTTCAATTTGTCTTATTTGTGCTGCGTCGCTTTGAAGCAGATCGCTGCCGTGAACAAGCAGGCTCTTTAACCTACACTACCCTGTTTGCCGTTGTACCTATGCTCACCGTATTTTTGGTGATCATCTCATCCATTAAGGCACTCGAACCTGCACGGCAACAATTACAACAACTGATTTACAGCAACTTTTTACCTAAAACCACCATCGCCTTTGATAAAGCCTTAAATGCCTTTACCGACAAATCTAGCAACTTAACCGTCATCGGGATTTTGTTTTTATTCGTGACCACGGTGATGATGCTGACCAGTATTGAAACTGTGTTTAACCGAATTTGGCGGGTTAAGGAAACCCGTGGCGGCATTATGGGTTTTATGCGTTACTGGACCATTATCTCATTAGGCCCTATTTTACTGGGCAGTGCTTTTGTCATTTCCTCAACTTTGGCATCTATGAATGTGCTGAGTAATAACTTTGCAGGTTATGAACTCAATGGCGCATTTATTTTATGGCTGATTTCATTTGCCCTAACCATTTTAGGTTTTTTTATTCTGAATTGGACCATTCCCAACCGCAGTGTACCTATTAAAGCCGCATTAATTGCGGGGGTTTTCAGTGCTGTTGTATTTGAATTTTTGAAAAACCTGTTTGGTTTTATTATGTCCAACTTCACCAGTTATGAAATTATTTATGGTGCTTTTGCTGCCGTACCTATTTTCTTACTGTGGATTTTCCTGTCTTGGAATATTGTGCTGTTAGGTGTTGAAATTAGTTATGCCTTGACCGCTTTTGAAGCCAGTCGCGAAAAAAAATGCCATCCGCTGCTCATGCTATTGGACTTACTGGAATTGTTTTACAAAAAACAAATGCGCGGAGAAAGTGTCACTGAAGCTGAAGCCTTAGATGTATTGGGACGTAATGAAATTGGGCGCTGGCCGTCTTATGTGCTGATGCTAGAACAACAAAATTTAATTAAACGTACTGAAAATGATGAATTTGTTTTGGTGCGCAATTTATCTCAGGTAGATTTTTGGAGTTTTTATTCACAGCTACCGTATTCATTGCCACGTCGTCAGGACTTGGCCAATGTCTATCCTGATGATGAATGGATGCAAAAACTTGGCCCCGTACTCAGTGAAACCGATGACTATTTGGCTGCCAAATTGTCGATTCCGCTCTCTAAGATTTTTGAAGAAAAATAATCTTGTACGCGCTCGCTAGATTTTAAATATCACCCATCTTCAAATTTAAACCCGTATTGAGCTACTAGGTTATTTGAAGATGATTTTTACATGACAACATTGCTGATGTTGAGTCTTGCTCAAGTTCATGGAAAAGCTGCAAATACTTATTTTCTTTTTAGTACTTGGGTTTTATGTTTAAACCAACATTGAGCATTCACCATCAACACCCCCAGCATGACCAAAACAGCCCCAATCATAAAACTTTGGCTCAAGCTTTCATTCAACAACCATACACCAAACAATACGCCAAATAATGGCGTTAAAAATGAAAACACGCCTAAACTGGATGCTAAATATTGTTTCAGCAACCAAAACCAAGCGAGATAGCTAATAAACGAAATCAATACCGCATGAAAAATCAAACTGCCTATGGCTAAGGCTGTCCAATAAATTTCAGCCTGTCCCATCCACCATGCCATCGGCAGTAAAATCAAAAAACCACCCATCAATTGGTAAAACAAAGTTTGTGTTGCAGGGGCTTCCGATAAACGACTTAGACGTACCGCAACAGTTGTGGCTGCCCAAAGTATGCCTGCACTCAGCGCAAGTAAATCGCCAAAAAGCATCTGGCTGAAGTTTTGGTGGCTCTCTTGTTGCACAGTATCACGCCATAAAAAAGTCACCGCTATGCCAGCAAAAGACAACAGAATCCCGCCCCATTGCAAGCGAGATAAACGCTCTGCAGGTAGTTTCCAATGCAACGCTAAAGCCACAAAAATAGGCGCGGTATATAGTAAAACCACCACATGCGACGCAGAAGTATATTGAATCGCCTGCCCTAACATAAAAAATTCTGCGGCAAATAAAATACCCACCAATATGCCTGCAGGCAGATATTCAGTCGAAGCCCATTGTGTATTTCTTGCAAGCAATAACAAAGGCAACACCATCACAGCAGACAAGCCTGAACGCAGTGCCAATTGCATCAAGGGTGAAATATCTGCCGCAGCAACTTTTAGCACCACTTGTTGCAGACCCCAAAAAACACACAAAATTAGCATCATACTGCTGGCTTTTGCATCAAGTGCTTGGCGTGAACTCATGGCTGAACCTGATCTGAGATAAAAAATAGACTTTAAAGTAAGCAGCGGACTCAACCTAAATCTTTTGGATATTCAACATCATTGAGTACTTGAGGAGTTTTGGCATTATGCGCGACTTTGCATAAAAAAAGCGACCTAAATAGATCGCTAATTTTTAAGGATTAACTTAATCATCTGTTGCGAAAGCAATATCACTGAGTCCGGCTTCACTCGCACGTGACATCACTTGCGCCACAGTATCATAACGCGCATCTTTATCTGCTCTTAACACCACGGTTGGCTGTTGAGCTTGCTGACTAGCATCATTAAAGCGGGTTTGCAACTCATCTAAACTAATGATTTGATCATCCCACGCCACTTCACCATTGGCATTGATACTGACCTGAATTTGCTCAGGCGGTAAATCAACAATTTCTGCGCTGGTTTGCGGTAAGGTTAATGGTATAGATGGGTTGGCAACGGTCGCTGTCACCAAAAAGATGATCATCAATACCAACATAATGTCGATCAGGGGAATAAGGTTCATCTCATTCATGCCTGAATCGTTGTCTTCACCCAATTGAAAAGCCATTAAACCTGACCTCCCACTAAACTTTGTTGTGTTGCATTCACTTCAGTTCTTTGAACAGAAGAATCTTGTTGCAACATGGTGTCAATCAACAAACTATGTGCATGATCTTGCAAATTTGTAGATAAGGTACGGTTCACACGCGAACAAATGTTGTAAGCAATCACGGCAGGAATCGCCACCGCCAAACCGAAGCCCGTCATAATCAACGCTTCACCAACAGGCGTTGCCACTTGAGCCAATCCCGCCTGACCGCTTTTTCCAACCGCAACGAGTGCATGGAAAATACCCCAAACTGTACCAAACAAACCCACAAACGGTGCTAATGACGCAATTGTACCCAGTACCGATACGCCTTTTTCTGCCGATGCTTTTTCTACCGAAATTTGACGCAATAAGGCTTGCTCAGCAACCGCTTTACGCTGCTCAAAATTTAAGGGCACCAGTTTTGCTTTAAGCTGATTTAAAGCCTGTGACAGTTGAGCATAAGCTTGTTGCTTCAATTGGCGCGTGCCTATCAAACGTAATGCGAAGATGGTCCATGTCGCAATCGACATCGCCAATAACACGAAATACAGCGTTTTGCTGACTGCATCTGCGTGTTGCCAATAGACGGAAAAGTTCATACTCGAACTCCTGTTGAAGGTTAGCCGTTAGGGTTCAATGTCAATTCAAAAGGCTGCTCAGCACGAATTGGATAAGCCACGCCATTTTCTTTGTACGGTTTGAATTTTGCACTACGCACTGCGCGTAAAATCTTTTGATCTAAAGCAGGTACACCACTAGAACGCGTAATTTGAGCATCGGTGATCACGCCTTTTTCATTGGCTTCAATCCGAACCACCACGTTACGGGTTTCTCCCTGTAAATCACGATTAGTATAAGAAGGTTTTGGAGAACGACTCCATTGCACGCCTGAGCCGCCAATCGACACTGTTTTTGGAGCAGAAGGTGCGACAGGAGCAGGTGCTGGCGCAACAGGTGCAACTGTCGGTTTCGGTGCAGGCTGTACCACTTTAGTTTCAGTCACCGTTGCTACAGGTGCAGGTTGCACCACACGTTCGACTGGTTTTTCTACGGGCTTCGCCACGGGTTTAGGGGCTTCTGCTTTTTTAACTTGCTGTACTTTTTCTACTTTTTTCGGTGGCGGTGGCAACGGTTTTTCTACCACAGGCACTTCTTTTACAGGCTGAGGCTTGGGTTTTTCAGGCTGTGGTTCAGCCTTAGGTTGCGGTGGCAACGGTTTAGGCTGTTCTTGAATTTTTACAAAGCGTACTTTTAAAGGTTCTTTTTCTATGGGCTTTAAGGTCGGAGTTTGCATTTGCCCCAATGCCCACAACACACCGACATGACCTAATGCAACCACAGCTAAAGCCGTCACAACTTTCTTTTTCATGGCATTGGGCATTTGTAGCATAGCGTTGGGAGATTGGTTCATTAAAGTCAGCGACCTTCAAAAGCAATTGCCAAACCATCACAGTTCCGAACGATCAAACTGATCGGTTAGCACAATTAAAGTAACGCAATAATAAATGAGAAGTGTTTTCATTTGCAACTATTTTTTAATAACAAACGTGAATCATCCAATAAATTTGCTATTTTAAAAACAGTTTAAATAAATGTTATAACATTACAATTTTAGCATAAAAAAACATGCCATGTCGGCATGTTTTAATTCGATTTTTAGATAGCTTTTACCCTATTGAAATACAACAGTTTTGTTGCCATCTACAATAATACGGTCTTCCAAATGCCATTTAACTGCACGTGCCAGTACATTACGTTCCACATCCTGACCCAATTCACGCAGTTGATCTACCGTAAAGTCGTGGTTTACACGCTCTACATCTTGCTCAATGATCGGACCTTGATCTAGGTCTGCTGTTACATAGTGTGCAGTTGCACCAATCAGTTTTACGCCTTTTTCATAAGCTTGTTTATATGGATTTGCGCCTACGAAAGCAGGCAGGAATGAATGGTGAATATTGATCACTTTCATTTCCCACTTAGAGACAAACTCTTCATCCAAAATTTGCATATAACGCGCCAATACCAACAAATCATTGCCTTGCATCAATTCATCAATTTTAGCGTAAGCTTCACGTTTATTTTCTTTATTAACAGGCACTACTTCAAACGGAATACCAAAGTTTTCTACCGCTTCACGCAAGGTGTCATGGTTCGACACCACTTTGGTAATTTCACATGGTAAACCACCACGTGAATGACGCCATAATAGTTCGAGCAAAGCATGATCAACTTTAGACACCAAAATGCCGACTTTTTTCACATCGCTGACCAAAGCCAAACGCCATTGCATTTCATAACGCTCTGCCACGTTAGAAGCAAAGGTTTGCAATAAGCTTTCTTTACGGCTTTGCAAGTGATCCAGTTCAAACTCAACCCGCATGAAATAACGCCCGCCCTGAGCTTCTGTTGCGTATTGATCAAGCGCGGTAATGTTGGCTCCTTGATGATACAAAAAGCTCGATACAGCCTGCACAATACCTGGCTTATCTTCACAGGTAATCAGTAAACGTGCAGTATTCGCAGTCGTCATATTCATGTTGTTTTTAGTCACTACTTGGTTAAATTGAAAAACAAGCCGAGTATTCTAGCGCGTTTCTCAGACATTCTAAATAGCCATTCTCAGTCTCTTAGTCGGCTTGAGTATTTTTACTGGATGATAAACTCTCAAACAGTTCAGATGTGCCTAGTGTTTCTAGTAAACGCTCATAGGTTGCACGACTTTCACCCCGTAAATATGCCCCTTCAAGGAACAGCATTTGACGTAAAGCCTGCCAAATCCATTTTTCTTCCAAATGGTTTGAATCGGTAATGTGACCCGACATATATAAGAAGTTCGTCCAGTTGGTCAGCACAATCCAAATATTGATAATCAAGGCTTCAATTTCTGACTCAGTCATTTGCATCAGACCCGCATCCACAAAGGCCTGATAAATTTTTTGTCCCTGCTGCATGACCTGTCCTGCAAAACGTGGATACATTTTGCGGAAATCTTCATTGGTTTCGACCAAATGATAGACATCACGATGCAAAAAACGATAAGCCCACAGCTGACTACTGAGAACCTGAAAATAACGAATTTTGTCATTGGCATCTAAGCCACGATTTTCAGGCAAAGCCAGCATTTCTAAAGTTTCTTGCTGATATTGTTCCATCAGCTCTTTAATAATTTCGTTCTTATTGCGGAAGTGGTAATACAAGTTTCCTGGGCTCATGCCCAGTTCTGCCGCAATATGATTGGTTGTTACCGAACGCTCACCACGCTCGTTAAACAATTGCAAACTCAATTGCAAAATACGTTCTTTGGTTTTCAACGTTTTGGTTTGAGACATCCTAAAAACAACCATTCTTTAAAATTTGGGGGGCATGAAAACATAAAGTCACTTGACTGATTAGAGTAAATACTCTAAAAATTAACTTATATTGCTTTTATTGAATGGTAACATGCCATGAACAGTCAAACAAAAACAACTTCAATGACCCCACATTCACCCGATTTACAACGTCTGGATGATATTTTGGCATTGCAGAAATATGCCTATCAGCGTCATCCTGTCCCAAGTGCCAAAGAACGCATTGAACGCTTAGCCCGCTTAAAACGTGTGATTGTGAAATATCAGGATCAATTTGCCGAAGCCATTAACCGTGACTATGGCAACCGCGCCATTGCAGAAACCAAAATTGGTGAATTACTTACCTGCTTGGAACATATCAAATATTACAGCAAAAACCTGACCGACTGGATGAAGCCATCTAAACGTCAGGTTGGTATTATCCACCAACCTGCAAAAGCATGGGTACAGTATCAACCTTTAGGGGTAATTGGCATTATTGCACCTTGGAACTATCCGCTGCTGTTGTCTTTAGGCCCACTGATCTGTGCTTTGGCTGCAGGCAACCATGCCATGATCAAAATTTCCAGTGCTTCTGCGCATTTTGGTAAAGTACTGGAAAACGCCATGAGCGAAGCATTTCCACAGGAATTGGTGGCAGTAATTAATGGCGGCGGTATTATTTCCGATGCGTTCTGTCATTTGCCTTTTGACAAAATTATTTTCACAGGCTCTACCGAAGTCGGCAAAACTGTAATGGCTGCCGCGTCACAAAACCTTGTGCCTGTCATTTTAGAACTAGGTGGAAAATCCCCTGTTTTGGTGCATCCATCTAGCGATATGGTCGATGTAGCGCAGCGTATTGCGGTAGGTAAACTCTGGAATGCTGGACAAACCTGTGTTGCACCCGACTATATGTTCTTGCCTAAAGGCAAAACTGCCGAATTTATGGAGCATTTCGAGCAATTTGTGACCGAAATGTATCCGCATATTCGTGATAACCAAGACTACACTTCTATTATTAATGACAAACAATATCGTCGCTTACAGGGCTATTTAGAAGATGCACGTGAGCGAGGTGCAAATATTATTGAAATTAATCCGCAAAGTGAAAATGTGGCTGCAACCCGTAAAATGGCACCAACGGTACTGACCAATGTCAGTCCAGACATGCAAATTATGCAAAATGAGATCTTTGGTCCAGTCCTGCCAATCTTAGAATATGAACAAATTGATGATGTAATCGAGTTTATTAATAGCCGACCGCGTCCTCTTGCTTTATACTATTTCGACTTTGATCAGGCGCGTGCCGACTATGTCGCACAGCGAACCCATTCAGGGCATTTCGGACTCAATACTGTATTGACCCACGTTGCACAAGATGACTTACCATTTGGTGGTGTTGGTGCATCGGGCATGGGGAAATATCACGGTCCAGAAGGTTTTTTCAGCTTGTCACATGAACGGTCGGTAATGTCTAATCCGAAGCTTTACAGCTTGAAGTTCATTCTCCCCCCATTTGATAAGCCGATTCATCGATTGATTTCGAAGACGCTTCTTCGTTAACTGATCAAGGCATGAGCTATCAAACACGCTCATGCTGTTTTTGAAGAAAATCGCTTGTCTTTTAAGCGTATTTTTGATATAAAACGCCCCTTGAATGAATTCATCCGTTTATTTTTGACTGGCCATACAGATTTGCTGTTGGCTAAATCAATGGAGTTACACCATGTCTAAGGTTTGCCAAGTTACCGGCAAGCGTCCAGTCGTTGGTAACAACGTCTCACACGCCAACAACAAAACTAAGCGCCGGTTCGAGCCGAACCTGCACAACCACCGTTTCTGGTTAGAAAGCGAAAAACGTTTCGTACGTCTTCGTTTAACCACTAAAGGTATGCGTATTATCGACAAATTGGGCATTGAAAAGGTTGTTGCTGACCTTCGTGCTCAAGGTCAAAAGATCTAAGTAAGGAGTCAGGACAATGCGTGATAAGATTCGCTTAGTTTCTACAGCTGGTACAGGTTATTTCTATACCACTACTAAAAACAAACGTACTATGCCGGAAAAAATGGAAATCAAAAAATTTGATCCAAAAATCCGTCAACACGTAGTTTTCAAAGAAGCTAAAATCAAATAATTTTAGCTTTTTTAAAAAACGACCTTATTCAGGTCGTTTTTTTTTGCACTTTTTTTGCCTCACTTGTTAAAATTTCCTCGTTTTCTTTTTTGGCACTATTTGTGCTTGTCTTATTTCAGTCTTTTGACCGCACCTTCACCATGGCTTAGGAGTTTCTCGTGCCTCATGATGTAGAACTCATCATCTTACTTGCCGTTGGTTTTAGCTTGGCACTGGTATTTGGCTATATCGCTGCGCGCTTACGCCTTCCACCGCTTATGGGCTATCTGATTGCAGGTGTCATCATTAGTCCCAACACACCGGGCATTGTGGCAGATATTCATCTTGCCAACCAATTGGCAGAACTTGGGGTCATGTTCCTCATGTTCGGTGTTGGCATGCATTTCTCGCTAAATGATTTAATGCAGGTACGACGCATTGCTTTGCCTGGTGCAGTATTGCAGATCGCCGTGGCGACCCTGCTCGGTGTAGGCGTGTCGATGATGTGGGGTTGGAGTTTTGGTTCTGCCTTAATTTTTGGCTTGAGTCTGTCTTGTGCCAGTACCGTTGTGCTCTTAAAAGCATTGGGTGATCGTGGCCTGCTCGACTCCGTGAACGGTAAAATTGCAGTTGGTTGGTTGCTAGTTGAAGACTTGGTGATGGTCTTGGCATTGGTGCTTTTGCCTGCCACAGCCGTATTACTGGGTGGACAAGCCTTAGAAAGTACCAATGATGAAAATATTTGGCTAACACTCGGACTGACTTTACTGAAAGTTTCAGGCTTTATTGCCTTTATGCTCATTGTTGGCAAACGCCTTGTGCCCTTCATTATGCAAATTGTGGCACGCTTAGGTTCACGGGAACTGTTTACTCTAACGGTAGTCGCTGCTGCCGTATCAATTGCTTTCGGTGCTTATAAAATCTTTGGCGTGTCGATGGCACTTGGGGCGTTCTTTGCGGGGATGGTGGTCAAAGAATCTGATTTTAGTCATCGCGCCGAAGAAGAAACTTTACCCTTACGTGAAATTTTCTCCATCCTGTTTTTCGTTGCTGTGGGCATGCTGTTTGACCCGCGTATTCTGATAGAAGAACCACTGCATGTTTTAGCTGTCGTCGGCATTATCATGGTGGGTAAAACCATTGCAGCCATGGCATTGGTCTTGTTCTTCCGCTATCCACTCAATACAGCCTTGACCGTAGGCGCGAGCTTGGCACAAATTGGTGAGTTTTCCTTTATTTTGGCAACGCTAGGTGTATCTTTACAACTGCTGTCACTAGAAGGACAAAACCTGATTTTAGCAGGCGCACTCATTTCAATTACCCTCAATTCCTTTGTTTTTTCTGCGATTGAGCCTGTGCAAAACTGGATTCGGGAACGCTCTTATTTGGCGCGTTTGCTTGAACGCAGCAATGACCCTTTAGCCATGCTGCCCGATGAAGTTTCTCAAGATTATTTACGTGATCAGGTGGTGATTGTTGGACATGGTGAAGTCGGACGCCGCATTACTCAAAATTTAATGGCTGAAAATATTAAGGTCGTGATTGCAGAAGAAAACCGTGAAATTGTCGAAGACTTACGCGAAAAAGGCATTGCTGCAGTCAGCGGCATTGCCACAGAAGCGGGTGTACTGATTCAGGCACATATTCAACATGCACGACTACTCGTTCTCTCGCCTATGGACATTCTGGATATTCATAAAATTGTGGATATTGCCAAAACCCTAAACCCTGAAATTCAGGTTTTGGTGTGTGCAGAAAGCAAAGCCGAAGCGGAAGTAATTCGTAAAGACAACATTGGTGAAGTGTATTTTGCCAAAGAAGAAATGGCGAAAAATATGAGCAATTATATTTTAAATCAAATTGAAATTGCCCATCATCAGCCACCAACGCATTGAGCATCATTCATCTAAAACCCATAGCCAAAATCACAAAAAGCGCACCGTTTAAGCTGCGCTTTTTTGTTGACGTATAGATTGGCTTTCACTGTGTTGATGAAAAACTATCTAATACTGTCCATGATTTTAACCAAAGCAGATAGACAATCTATTCATTAAAGATAGCTCATCACCGAAAGACCTTTTCGGATTAACTCATAAATTGCGGCTGTTCATCCACAATTTCGGCATGCCATTCATTGACCTGCTTTTCCAACAAGCCAAATAATGCCGCCTGAATCATGTGCTGTGCCACAACAGCCGTCTGATCGCCCAATATGGCTTTGACTTCGTCATTGAACTGGATTTTGACCAATGGCTCTTTCTCTGAGCCTGCATTACGCAATGCCAACTCGCCACCTTCAAGCTGAACCAGCTCTAAAATTGCTTCCTGATTACCAAATAATTCTTTCAATTGCTCTATAGACATATATCCTCCATGCTCGACATGGCGGCAAAGGCGCTTGCACTTTGCATCGTTCAGAATATTTATATCGGGCTGATCAGATTTTTTTCAAGGGCGTTTGGTCGGCTTAAAATTCCACCATTTCATTACGAAAACCATCAATCAACTGGGTTAAGTCACGATGCCATTCGCGCAAAATTTTCGTATCTGGTAGCCATGCTTGCGGAGATTGCGTGACTTTAATAATCAAATTGGATGACGTTTCCTGTTCAGGTTCTGGTGCACTTGGCTCGGGCGTGTACTGACATAAACGATAAGCGCGCTTTAATTCTGCAATAAAACCCGATTTGCTCAGTTGCTGCAAAATTGCCACTTCAGGGGAAATCTGCCCTTTGGCTGCCATCAATTCTTCAATTGATTTAAGGGTTGGATTACTGTCATTTAAACGATAATACCGTACCAATTCCTGCAAAAAAGCCAGTACGGCACCATTTAAATGAAACACCGCAGCTTCCCGATGCGCCTGCGCTTGCTGAACATACTCGGTTTGCTCTGCCTGTTGACATGAAAGACGGGCGAAATATAATTTCTGATTGGTACGATCTGCATGAAAACGAGCAATACGGGACATGAGCATTTCCTCAATTTAGCGTTCTAAGAAGCTTAGATTAAACCGATTTTCCTGCAACGCCCAATAAAAAAATACACTATTTTTACTGCGATAAAATCGCGCACCAAAGCAGTGCTCATCTCGTATTTTTACTAAAATTCACGCACAAAAAAGGAGCATTTTTTGCTCCCTTTGAACTATTTTGATGCAGGCTTATCTTCTGCTGCTTTGACACGTATTCCATGACCATGCAGACGCAAAGTATTCAGCGCTTTAATGGCTTTTACTGCCTCACGTGCATGTGGCATTTCTACAAATGCAAAACCTTTAGATTTTCCTGTTGCAGCATCCAACACCAAATTACAAGATTCTACAGTGCCATATTCCTGAAAAAGTTTTAACAATTCTTCTTCAGTAACAGTACGCTCTAAACTACGAACTAAAATTTTCATCTTACAACCTTAAAATAGGCAAAAAACATCAAAAAGCACTCGCCTACTCTACTTTTTGCAGGAAACCATGTGGCATAGTTTAATCGAGATCTATACCAAAATCTAAATTAATCGCTTGGCGTTCCACCAAGGCACTTTTCACAGTTTGCTGACGGGTACGGTGATGAGTTTCCATCGTACATAACTGCCGTGTCTGATCACTCAAAAAATAACTGTCCAGTTTGCGCCCTTGTTCATCTACCGTATCACGCGCCCATAAATTAAAATTTTGCTTGGTTAAAATCAGTTCATTTTGGGCACGGGTCAAAGCCACGTACAACACTCGACGTTCTTCTTCAATATCATCAAAACTGCCCTGCGCCCGTGCATGGGGGTACTGTCCTGCTGTCACATTCGCCACATAACAGACTTTTTGCTCAGTCCCTTTGGCAGAATGAATGGTGATTAAAGTGACCACATCGGTATCAGACTGGCGTTCAATTTCAGAAATAGACACAGGATCAAGCACGTATTCTTCTAAAAACTCACTTAACTGTGCATGCTTGCCCGCCAATTGTTGCACCAACTGAAAATCACCCTGACGACGATTCCAGTCTTTTTTATAGTTATCAGTCAATTGTTCCTGAATCGCTTCAATGCCTAAACCGACGCAAGCCGCAACTTCATGGCGTAAGACATCCATTTGCTTCATGATCAATAAAGTTTTTTCTGGCAAGCGTCCAAATTTTTCCAGCTTTTCAATCACCTTATCCATTGTGGGTTCAAGTAACAATTGCTGCGCCAACTTACTCGCACCGACATCACCCACGCCATTCCATAAAGTGAGAAAACGCATCCATGCAATATCATCTAAAGGATTGGCAATAACGCGCAATAAACTAAGTAAGTCTTTCACATGCGCAGTTTCCAAGAGCTTCATGCCGCCAATAAAACGATACGGCACACTTGCCGCAATACACGCGGCTTCAATATGTCGCGCTGCAAAACTCGAACGCACCAAGACCATGTGATCTGACCACGGCGCGCCTTGCAAGAAATGTCGCTCTTTAATATCAATCGCAATCCATTTGGCTTCATCAAATTCATTCGGGAAAATATGCATTTTGGGTTTGATGCCATCACCACGATGCGCCTGCAACCGTTTGTTATAGCGAATCTCACTTTGATCTAACAACCAATTGGACAGGTCTAAAATTTCCTGCGTAGAACGGTAATTTTGCTCTAATTTGAAAATTTGAGCATTGGGTACGCGCTCTGTGAAATGATGAATATTTTCAAAATCTGCACCACGGAAACCATAAATCGATTGTGCATCATCGCCCACACAAAACAAACCGACCCGATCTTTTAAAGGCTCAAGCAAAGCCCATTGCAAAGGATTGGTGTCCTGCATTTCATCGACCAGAAGATGCTGACAAATTGACGCGACATAATCGACCAGACCTTCCGACTGCGCCAATGCCGATGCCACCACAGCCAAAATATCGTCATAATCGAGAAAGCCACGTGCGCGTTTACGGCTTTCATATTCCTGCATAATTTCAGCAATTTGATCTTTCAGTGCCAAATATTCAGGCTGTTGTTTTTCTAAAGCCACACTCAGTTTTTGACGGGTATTCCGTGCAAAAGAATATAAATCACATAATTCTTGAGGCTTGGGCAACTGACTTGGATTTTTCTTATCATCTTTTCCGCGAATGAGGCGAAACATCATCAACTGATCATCACGATCAATAATTGAAAACTGCTCTAAGCCAAAAGCTTTAGGAATACGTCGTAACAAGTACATACAAAAAGTATGAAAGGTCGAAGCACGTAAGCCTTTGGCTTGCTCGCCCAGTGCCAACTCCACCCGTGCGACAATTTCACTCGCCGCACGGCGGGTAAAGGTCAAAATTTGAATTTGATTGGCTGGAATACCCTGATCAATCAAGTACGCTGCACGTGCCACAATGGTTTTGGTTTTGCCACAGCCTGCGCCAGCCAAGACCAGACTATGTTGATGTGCTGTCGTGGCTGCTTGTTTTTGCTGGGGATTCAATTCATCAATTAGGCTGGCTAAACTCATAGTGACTCATCGTACTGGGTGGATGAATAGTTTAACAGATCGGTTTAGGAATAAACCCATGAATATAAATGGCTCGGTTCATACTCAAGCACATACTTTTACACAGGCTCTATTAGAGATGTGGATAAGTACATGCTTATCCACATTATTTCCAACCCAATTCTATGGCAGTCATTTCGTTAATACGCGTCTGTTGTAGCGAGTCAGGCATCTTACTTTTGTTTTGCGAAAGTGGCACATAAGCTGCCATCAGTTCAGCCTGTCGTTGTGGATATAACGGTTGCTGATTTGGGTCTGCATAACCAATCGGATAAATCGGCTGACCTGTGCTCAAATCGTATTTATCTGTGGCACCAAAGGTATGCAGTAATTCATGCACCATCACCATCGTATTACGCTGACTGTGCGCAGCAGAAGCAAATAAATTCACCGAGCCAATTTTGCCTTTTTGCAAAGCGGTGGAATGCTTCAAAATTTGAGTTTGACTCGGATCATAATAATTCAGGTACAGCGTCACTGTTGCTGTACCATCACTGCTTTGTCGTTGCTGCCAAGCGTAAAAGCGGAACTTTAAACTCCAAAGTACAGTGCTAAGCAGCGATGCCTGCTCAGGCACTTTCGGTGGCAACTGCTTTAATTCTCGCCCCTGCTTGAAATAGAGCGCAAGCGGTTGCCCACGATACTGCAAAGAAGCTTGTTTTAGATAGTCTTGAGCAGAATTTAAATTATTGATATTTAATGTATTGATATAGTTTTGGGTGTTTGATCGTCCATCGGCATTGATTGGGTGTAACAATACGATGATGGGCTTATTCCAGTCTTGGCTCTGATCACGCCAAGCATTGACTGCAACGACCAGCAAAACCAGCAATAAGCATAAAATTCGGATTTTTTTCCACATGAATTAGGACAACATTAAGACATCAGCTTGCCGACTTTAACACGATTGTGATCACTGGAAAATTCCAACCAACCACTGTGTATTGAAAGTATAGCTGACTGTGTATTTTCAAATCCCTGATTTTGAATATTAAAGTAGGGATCATTTTGTTCGATATGTTGAATAATCTCGGAAATTTTTGCCCAACCTGCCTGATCTGCAAGTTGCTGAATGGTTTTTTGGACAAGTTTGACAAACGTACTAAAACTACGCTTTCTCAAATACATCTGACTGCCCTGTAATTTGGTTTCAAATAAACCCAAGGCTTTAATTAAACCAGAGAGTTTATCGTAACCATAGTTTCGGGTGTCAAAGTCGGGCTTGACCGAGCTGATATACGTACCAATTGCCCCTAAATAAGCCCAACCACTATCATCGGCATTTTCTTTGACCGCTTTATAAATCAGGTTCAAGGTGTATTTATCTATGCTGAGTGCAACATCGGTAACTTTATTATTTTTCCCTTTCTGATCAGATTCTTCTGCTACCGCAGCTTTTTCAGCTTCGGACACCAAGTTTTCTACATAAATAAATTTATCGCAGGCTTTACGAAAAGCTTCAGGCGTATTACTACGCCCAAAACCATAAACGATTAAACCACTTTCACGAATGCGAGAGGCTAAAGGCGTGAAATCACTGTCGCTAGATACAATACAAAAACCATCTAAAGCACCGCTATACAACAAATCCATGGCATCGATAATTAAAATCATATCGGTGGCATCTTTGCTTTTGGTATAAGCAAATTGCTGTACAGGCGTAATGGCGTGCGGTAAAAGTACATCACGCCATTTTTTTAGACTTTCGCTGCTCCAGTCACCATACACGCGCTTTACACTGGCGATGCCATACTTCGCCACTTCTTCCAATACAGACTCAATCGAGTTGACCGATGAGTTATCTGCATCGATTAAAATGGCGAATTTTTTTGGCTTCAACTCCATAACAGATCGTGTTAAGCCTCAACCCACTTACCATCTTGGTAAACCAATGACCATTTGGTTTGTTTGCCTTCAGGCGTTTCCGAACCAATATATTGCGCTTGATTCTTACGGCTGAATTTCACCAAGGTTGGATTACCTTCTGGGTCTGCATCAGGTGCTTGCAAAATAAACTGATATTTTGGATCAAGCTGTTCTGCCACCGTACGCAACTCAGCCACTTTCGGGGCACGGGTTTCACGCACTTTCGGGAACTTGCTAGCTGCCAAGAATAAACCTGCTGCACCATCACGTAGTACAAAAAAGTCATCGTGTTTGGTCGAGCGTAAATGCTCCATTTTAATTGGATCAACGCGCGGTGGCGCAGGTTGACCATTCTTGAGCACTTTACGCGTGTTTTCACAACTGGTGCAGGCAAAATAAGGGCCAAAACGACCTGTTTTCAGCTGCATTTCGCCATCACACTTGTCACAAGGAATGGTTGGACCATCATAGCCTTTAATTTTGAACTCGCCTTCTTCAAGCTCAAAACCTGAACAGTCTGGGTTATTCCCACAAATGTGCAGTTTACGACCGCCATCAATTACATAACTGTCCATGGCTGTTTCACAAATTGGACAGCGCTTTTTAGACATCAAATCTGCGGTTTCAGCGGCATCATCATCGGATAAGGCGGCAAGTGATTCTACAGGTGTCAGGTTCAGCGTTCCCTTACAACGCTCTTTTGGCGGCAAGTTATAGCCTGAGCAGCCTAAGAATACGCCTGTTGTACCTGTACGAATCTGCATTGGACGTGAACATTCTTTACAATGTACTGCATCAACCTCTACAGGTAGATTACGGCGCATGCCTTGTTCGCCCTGTGCATTGGTCAAACGCTGCTTGAAGTCACCATAAAAACTGTTGAGTAAGTCTTTCCAGTTACGTTCTCCATCTGCAACTTTATCCAGCTGACCTTCCAAGTCTGCTGTAAAATCGTAGTTCATCAGGTTATTAAAACTTTCATCCAGACGATCTGTAACAATCTCACCCATTTTTTCGGCAAACAGACGACGGTTTTCCAGTTTGACATAACCACGGTCTTGAATAGTTGAAATAATCGCAGCATAGGTCGATGGACGTCCAATACCTTTTTTCTCAAGCTCTTTCACCAAAGAGGCTTCGGTAAAACGCGCAGGCGGTTTGGTAAAGTGTTGTGATGGATCAAGCTTCTCTAATTTAAGAATTTCACCGACTTTAACTGCAGGCAGTAACACATCATCATCCGATTTGTTTTGCCCACGCACTTTGGTAAAGCCATCAAAAACTAGCGTACGACCTTTGGCTTTTAACTCGACACCATTGGCATCAACCAAAATGGTCGATGATAAATATTCGGCTGGTGTCATTTGGCAAGCGACGAACTGACGCCAAATCAGATCATATAAACGCTGTGCATCGCGCTCTACACCCACCAAACTGTCGCCTTTAAGCGCAACATTAGATGGACGAATCGCTTCGTGCGCTTCTTGTGCGCCTGCTTTATTGCCATAACGATTTGGTTTAGCAGGCAGATATTTTTGACCAAACTCCGCTTCAATATGCGTACGCACCATATTGACCGCGTCATCACTCAGGAAGGTCGAGTCTGTACGCATATAGGTGATAAAACCTGCCTCATACAAACGCTGTGCTAGCATCATGGTTTTCTTGACTGAAAAACCAAGACGGGTACTCGCAGCCTGTTGCAGCGTTGACGTGATATACGGCGCACTTGGGTTGACTTTGGTCGGCTTATCTTCACGTGCAGATACGGTGTATTGCGCATCTTTAATCAAGTTCAGTAAAGCATCGGTTTCAGCTTTGTTGCGTAACTTGAGGGTTTTACCCGCTTGCTTAACCGCTTCTAGACGAATGTCATCTTTTTCAGATTTAGTATCTGCAAAGACTTGCCAATATTCTTCGGGTACAAAGGCGCGAATTTCACGCTCGCGCTCCACAACCAGCTTCACCGCAACTGACTGCACTCGTCCTGCCGATAAACCACGGGCAATTTTTTCCCAGAGCAGTGGCGAAATCATAAAACCCACCACGCGATCTAAGAAACGACGTGCCTGTTGGGCATTGACTTTGTTGGTATCTAAACGCGCAGGATGCTTAAAGGCTTCTTGAATCGCATTTTTGGTAATTTCGTTAAACACGACACGTTGATAACGTGAGTCATCTCCACCAATGACTTCTTTTAAGTGCCACGCAATCGCTTCCCCTTCACGGTCCAAGTCCGTTGCGAGATAGACTTCATCGACCTGCGATGCCAGTTTTTTTAATTCAGCGACTACATTTTCTTTGCCTGGCAGCACTTCATAGTGTGCTTTCCAGTCATGTTCAGGATCAACCCCCATACGGTTGACTAATGCTTGTTGAGCTTTTTCAGCTTTCTGAGCCTCGGTCAGTTTGGTTCGGGTGGTGGTTTTCTTTTCTGTGGTTTTTGCGCCACCACTGGTTGGCAAATCACGCACGTGACCGACCGAAGACTTCACAATGTAGTCCGAACCAAGATATTTATTGATTGTTTTCGCTTTTGCAGGCGACTCCACAATCACTAAGGCACGTTTGTGACCAGCTTCAGATTTGGCTGCAGTGCTTTTGGATGTGGACCGAGGAGCGTTCGCCATAAGTAACCGTATTTCCTATTTAATGGTTTAAAAATTAACGTTCAGCCAAGCTATGTAAAAAGGCTTTCATCTCATCTAATTGAGTTGCGCGAAGATCGGCTTCTTCATCCCAATAGATTCCTACACAGTTTGCCTGCATATCAATAGCATAAATGCCCTTTAATGCAATGGGTAAGCCTTGGAATTTCTCATCGCCATGCAACAGTTCTAGCTTTTGGTCTGTCACTAAAGCACGCATTAACGGTAAACGTGCATCGGCAATGAGTACACTGTAATACGCCACCATACTGGCACGTGATTCCGTGGCTTTCGGGATTTTTGTCCAGTCAGGCGCAACCACCAAACGAGGGTGTAGTCCCATTTTTCGGGCTTTTTCACGCATCAATCCTAAAGCTTTTTCTCTTGGGCTGACACGCAGACCAAAAATAGAGCCCATCACAAATATAATGATGGCAACGGCAACCCAAATTCCAGTATTTTCCATAGTACAACCTTTCTATTCTTATATTAGAGTTGCATAAGCACAATATAAAACGCAAGATTAAAATAAGCTGTGATTTATTTATTTCAAGTGTTTTAGTCTATCTGCCTACAAACAGCTTAAAATCGTCTTACGTGAAAAGGCATCATTTTCAAAACTTTAAATGGTTGATAAATGATGACTTAAATCAGTCGTATCGATAAAAAACTATCTTGCAGATGGGTTTTAAATCGACTCATGCCATTAATCGAAAAATTCTAAAACTTAGCTTAAAAACATCTCATGACTATATAGCACTTCATGTCCATTCCAATAAATATAGCCTTTTTCAATCAGTTCTTTGAGCAATAAACGAATATCAGATTTTGGAAATAACCGTTCCAGCAAATCACGCAATTCATAAATATCTTTTGGTTTTTCACCTTTTAGCTCACGTAACTTTTTGGCAACTTCCCATTGCACAGGGTCAATTTGGCTAAAGTTTTTAAATAAACTGTGCTGAGGATGTGGCTCTACGGCTTCAGTTTGCGCCACGATTGTAGAAGTGACTGTCGCCTCTTGCGTAGATTCTTCCACGACATCTAGGTCAAGTTGTACCCACTGCTTCAGTACTTTTTTACGAAAGCTAATTTGATCATCCACTCGCTTTACAATTTTCAGGTTCATCAACATGCCAACCACATGCTGCACTTTGTCTGCCTCAAGTTGCAAAATATTGGCAATCGAGTTTTTTAAAGCCTCTACGTTGGTTGGCTTGCCTGACATTTTTGCCAACGCATCACAATACTTTTTTACCAACAGCAATTCAGGTTTGTTGCGAATTGCCATTGGGCTTGGTAAACGATTTTTGCTTTTCCCAGACTGCGTTTCAGGCTGAATATGAATCAGGTGACAGGCAATTTCAGATGCTTGCAACATTTCCATTAAAATCTGAATACTATCAGCCGCAGAAATCACTTCAACTTGTGTTTCTGGCTCTAGCAGTGCCATCAGTTGCCCCACCACCACCGCATATTCAAACTCTTTAAACTCTGCGCGCGGGCTGTCTAAAATCATAAGTTGACCCGTACTGATCCAGCCAGCGAGTTCAGTTAAATCCTGCAAGTTATATTCAAATTTTCCTGCACAATTAAACAGATACACACTCGGATGATGCTCAATAATTTCTCGCAACAAAGTCGCGGTAGGCTGGTTGTTTTCAAGGTCAAGTAACACAACTTTAAAGGACATAAACTTTAGCGGACACAATAGGGTTTAAAAGATTCAGGCACAGCAGCCGAGCATTACAGCGGGAAGTACAGCAAAGGTCAAATTAAAATCAGCACGGAAACCAATACCGTTGATTAAGTACGATTGATTAATAGTGTGGTGGGCGATTGGTCATCGGGTCAAATGGTGCAATCCCATCCGACAAATCTGCCGACTCTACCCGCTGATATAACAACTGCATTTGTTTCTTTAAATCAGCAATTTCCAGACTTTGATGAACCACTTGTTCATTCAATTGCTCAACTAAATCGTCCAAAAATGCAATTCGCACTTGCAAATCTTCAATGGGTGCGGAAAATGACGCCTGATCATCTATACTTTGTTTAGTCATTTCAAATCCTCATTTGAGATTTTTTAGGAAACACTATGGCCTATATTACTTTAAGGGATGTCCAACTTGCATTTGGTGGACCTGCCTTGCTCGACGGCGCGAATTTTAACCTAGAACGTGGCGAACGAGTGTGTTTGATTGGCCGTAATGGAGAAGGTAAGTCTACTCTACTTAAACTGATTGAAGGAAGTTTACTGCCCGATGCAGGTGAAGTGTCTATTCAAAATGGCATCACCATTGCCATGTTGGCGCAAGATGTGCCCATGGATTCAGGCAAAGTCGCCGATATTGTTGCTGATGGTGCAGGCGAAGCTGCTGCAGTATTAAAAGCCTATCACGAAGCCAGTGATGCCTGTGTATTGGGCGATATGGATGCCTGTGACCGTATGGGGAACTTGCAACACAAGCTAGATCAGCTTGATGGCTGGGCGCTAGAAAATAAGGTCAATGCCATTTTAAGTAAAATGGGACTTGATCCAAATGCCGACTTGGCCGATTTATCGGGTGGACGTAAACGTCGTGTGTTGTTGGCACGTGCCCTACTCACCCAACCTGACGTATTGTTGCTAGATGAGCCGACCAACCACTTAGATGTGGAAAGTATTGAATGGCTAGAAAAATTTTTACTCGATCAAAATAATTTAACTCTACTGTTTATTTCGCATGACCGTGCTTTTGTCGATAGTATCGCCACCCGCATTGTCG
Source organism: Acinetobacter sp. ANC 5045 (assembly GCF_004331005.1). Classification (NCBI taxonomy): domain Bacteria; kingdom Pseudomonadati; phylum Pseudomonadota; class Gammaproteobacteria; order Moraxellales; family Moraxellaceae; genus Acinetobacter; species Acinetobacter sp. ANC 5045. The sequence continues at coordinate 41,082 of NZ_SJNS01000004.1, forward strand.
AGTTAGATCGTGGTGTATTACGCAGCTACGAAGGCAACTATTCGCGTTATTTAGATTTAAAAGCGCAGCAACTTGAAGCTGAAGAAAAACAAAATGCGCTGTTTGATAAAAAACTGGCCGAAGAAGAAGCATGGATTCGTCAAGGCATTAAAGCACGTCGTACCCGCAACGAAGGACGTGTGCGTGCTTTAAAAGCCTTACGTGAAGAATCCAAAGCACGTCGCTTCCAACAAGGCAAAGTCAATATGGCAGCGCAGGAAGCCAATCGCTCAGGTAAACTGGTCTTTGATATTGAACATTTACAAGTGGCCTTTGGCAATCAAGCTCCAATTATCAAAGACTTTTCAACATTGGTATTACGTGGCGACCGTATTGGTTTAGTTGGTGATAACGGTGTCGGTAAAACCACTCTGATTAAAGCCATTTTAGGTGAAATTGAGCATGGCGGCTCTGTCAAAACAGGAACACAACTGGAAATTGCCTATTTTGACCAATTGCGTAACGTCTTGGATTTGGAAAAGTCGGTCAAAGATAACGTGTCTGAAGGTTCAGATTTTGTTGATGTGAACGGACAACGTCGTCATATCTATAGTTATTTACAAGACTTTTTATTCTCACCAGAACGTGCGCGCACGCCTGTTAAAGCCTTGTCTGGCGGTGAACGCAACCGTATTTTACTGGCAAAATTATTACTCAAACCATCTAACCTGATAGTGATGGATGAGCCGACCAACGACTTGGATATGGTCACTTTAGAATTGCTTGAGGAAATGCTCAGCGACTATAAAGGCACCTTATTGCTGATTTCACACGACCGTGCCTTTATGGACAACGTGGTGACTTCAACTTGGGTATTTGATGGCAAAGGCAATATTGATGAATATATTGGCGGCTATCAGGACTATTTGCAGCAACGCCCAGACCAAACTGTGGTTGATCAAAAAAGTGATGTTAAAAAAGCCGTTGCCAAAGCCGAAGCGGCTGCAGCAGCACCAACGGCTAAAAAAGTAAAATTGAGCTACAAAGATCAACGTGCTTTAGAGCAGTTGCCAGGTGAAATTGAAGCACTGGAACAGGAACAAACCGAATTGGCTGAAAAACTGGCGGATGGTTCTTGGTTTGTAACAGATGCCAATGCAGCCACCAAAGCCTCACAGCGTTTGGCTGAAATTGATGAAGAACTGCTGGAAAAACTGGAGCGTTGGGACGAACTGGAAAACTTGGCGAATGGTAACTAGGGTCTATTGACACTTCGTCTACGCTTGTCCTGAAAGACTTCGCAAAACCGTTTTAAGCATCTTTCCCATTGGACAGATGCTTTTAAATTTTAAAATCGGTTCGTGCTAAACTGCAACGATACAACACTTTACACGGTCATTATGAGTCAACACACTGAATATCAACCAGGCGAATTTCAATGGTCTTTCCTGTTGCCAAAATATTGGGGCATCTGGATTGGCATTGTCTGCCTGATGATTTTAGCCATTTTGCCGTGGGCGATTCAGTATCGTTTGGCGCAGCTTTTAGGCAATCTTGCCTTTAACAGCATGAAGTCACGTCGCGTAACTACGTTACGCAATTTGGAAGTGTGTTTTCCTGAATGGAGCGAGGCTGAAGTACATGAAAATGCTCGCCAAGTCTTTGTTGATCAAATGCTGGGCGTATTTGAAACCTTAAATGCATGGTACTGTCCACAGTGGTTTAAAGGACGCACTCAGGTTGAAGGTTTGGAACATATTCAGCAAGCCCAAGCAGATGGTCGCGGGGTTTTATTGTTAGGCACACATTCTACTCTGCTAGATGCAGGTGGCTATGTCTGTGCACAATATTTTGACCCCGATGTGGTCTATCGTCCACAAAACAATCCCTTACTGGACATGCTGATTTACCGTTGTCGCGCCACCATTTACGGTCATCAAATTGACCACGATGACATGCGTGGTTTAATCCGCCACTTAAAAAATGGTCGTGCCATTTGGTATAGCCCAGATCAGGACTTTGGTTTAAAACAAGGTGTTATGGCGCCATTTTTTGGCGTGCCTGCTGCGACAGTTACAGCGCATCGTCGTTTACTTAAAATGACCAAAGCCGCAGCAATTCCGTTATATTTTTACCGTACAGGTGAGCTTTCCAACCCTCAATATAAAGTCTTGATTGAACCTGAACTGCTGGATTTCCCAAGCGCAGATGAAGTTGCAGATGCAACGCGCACCAATTTCATTATTGAGCAGCAATTACGGATCGCTCCTACCCAATATATGTGGTTTCATCGTCGGTTTAAGAGCCGCCCCGAAGGTTATGACAGTATTTACTAATCTGTACGGCAGAAGGAAAGATTCATGAAAGTCATGCAGTTATTACCCGAATTAAACAGTGGCGGTGTAGAACGCGGTACGCTCGAAATCGCCCGAGCCTTGGTCGCTCAAGGACATACGTCATTGGTGGTGTCGAATGGCGGACGGATGGTTAACCAACTCGAAGCTGAAGGTTCCACTCATTTAAAGTTAGCCATCCACAAAAAATCATTATCAAGCTTGTGGCAAATCCGTCCTTTACGCCAACTGATTATGCAACATCAACCTGATATTGTGCATGTACGTTCCCGCGTACCTGCATGGCTAACTCATTTTTCCCTAAAAGGTATTCCAGCCGAAAAACGTCCACACTTAATTTCAACTGTACATGGTTTTTATTCAGTTAACCGTTACAGCCAAATTATGACCCAAGCGGAAAAAGTGATCGCAGTTTCTGACAGTGTAGTCAAATACATTCGTGATCATTATCAAAACTGTCCACCTGAAGATATTGTCCGTATTTATCGTGGAATTGACCCTGCTGCATTTCCGCACGGGTATCAACCTTCGGCACAATGGATGCAACAAACCTATCAAGATTTCCCAGAACTTGAACATAAGTTTTTAATTTGTTTGCCGGGACGTATCACCCGCTTAAAAGGTCATGAAACATTGATTGATCTAATTGCGAAATTAAAAACCCAGTATCCACAGATTCATGCTGTTGTTGTAGGCGGTGCAGATGTTAAAAAAGCAGCTTATTTACAGGAACTGGAACGCAATATTCGGGATAAACATCTGACCGAAGCGATAACCTTTGTTGGACACCGTTCTGACATTCGCGAGTGGCTTGCGTTTAGCGATATTGTACTTTCACTTTCCAATCAGGCGGAAACCTTTGGACGCACTGCGCTCGAGGCTTTATCGTTAGGAACACCTGTGATTGGCTGGAACCGTGGTGGTGTGGCTGAAATTCTATCACAACTGTATCCGCAAGGACTCATCGCGGTAGATGACCAAGTCGCTTTATTCAATGCAGTGCAATTGCATCTGGAAACACCGCAAAGTGTCGCCCCTGTTGAATTGTTCAGCTTGGCAGATATGTGTCATCAAACCTTAGATTTATATCAGCAAGTTTTGCAGTCAAAATACGCCTAAAACCAAACCATAGAACTGAATCGAGCTGATTGAAGTTTAATTTTTTTTAAAAACTATGAGAGTGAAAAAAATAAGTCCCCAAAAAATCATCGCCCGAGTTCTACATCCTGTAAAACTCGGGCTCATGAGGTTGTGCTTTCAAAACTTATTGTTATTTTGTTGTGTGGCGTTCCTTACCGACATCATATCCTTGATGTTTATCCCTCAGCGTCGTCTTCCTTAATGGGATATTCCGTTCCCGAGTCCTTGTGCTGATGAATTAATCTTAACCAGATCAGTCAGAATAAACCATGCGTCATGTGCCTAAATCCGTGTAAGCCATTTCGTACACTTTTCGTTTAATTTCTAAACCGATTTATCCTGTGCTTTATACGGTTGTGCAATTTCATCGGTCACCAGTTTTTCTTCTTGCTCTGCTTTTTCAATCCCATCCTGAATCGCCTGTTGTGCTTCCTGCTCATCGGCATCGGTTTGCGGCAGTTCTTCCTGAATTCGATCAAACACCCGCCCAGTTTGCAATACCACATACACAGGAAAATGATCTGAACCAATATGTGCTAAACGCTGCATATCTACCAATGCAAAATCTGTACTATGAAATACATGGTCTAATGACCAACGCAGTAAAGGATAATCGGCATGAAAGGTATTGATATAGTGCCGCCCTACGCGCGGGTCGAGCAAGCCACTGATTCTTTGAAACAAGCGCGTAGTCCGCGACCATGCCACATCGTTTAAATCACCCATTACGATACAGCTTTCATCTAAATCTTTGATTTGATCGCCTACAATCAACAATTCGGCATCTCTTAAAACTGAATCTTTGGCTTCGGTAGGACTTGGTGGTTTAGGATGCAAACAATACAACTGTACAGGCTGCCCCGAAGGCAAAATCACACTGGTATGAATGGATGGAATTTCATCGCTGAGAATAAATTTGATCTCACTGTCTTTTAATGGCAAACGGCTATACAAATGCATGCCATATAAATTATCTAAAGGTGCAGCGACCCGATAAGGATAATCGGCTTCAATCACAGACAAGGCTTTCTGCCAAGCCAAATCAGATTCTAGGGTCAACACCAAATCTGGTTTTAAGGCTTGAATATGTTCAATTAAAAGATGATATTTTTGATTTGGTGTCAGGACATTGGACACGATTAATGAAATCTGTTTTTCAGGATTTAGCTGTTCTGGACGAACTTGTTTGACCTGTTTTTTCCACAGCAAGGTGTAGGGCAAGACCATTTTGAGCTGATAAGCCAAAGCCGCAATCAACCCAATTAAAATCACTTGGCTAGACACATCCCACGTCTGCTCCCAAATTAGGAGCAAAACAAAGGCAATGATGCCCAAAACCAAGATCTGTAAACGTGGAAAATCTGCGCCCCGAATCCACCATTCATCACGCGGAATCAGTGACCAAAAACTTAACCAAATGACTAATATTGCAAGCCCTTCTACCCAAATCATCTTGCTTTACTCTTTTGTATTTTTTGTCGTTTTTACATGAAAACCAAAGTTATCAATTTTGTATGTAACACAAACAAGAGATTTCACTCAATAATACTCATGTTTTGTTCATGTAATGCTTGCAGTTGCGTCCCCTTTTGATAGACTTATATTCCTTTATTGTTTTTTAACGCACCGAGGCAAAGTGACATGAAAGTAGGTCTGGTCGGTTGGCGCGGGATGGTGGGTTCCGTCCTTATGCAACGTATGGTTGAAGAAAATGATTTTGCTCATTTTGAGCCATTCTATTTCTCTACCAGTAATGCTGGCGGTGAAGCACCAGCGTTTGGTGGTAAGACTGCCCCAGCACTTATGGATGCAACAGATATTGAAAGTCTGAAGCAAATGGATGTCATTATTACCTGTCAAGGTGGTGATTACACTTCTGCCGTTTTCCCGAAGCTTAAAGCTGAAGGATGGAATGGTTACTGGATTGATGCTGCATCTACCCTACGTATGGATGATGAAGCGATTATCGTACTTGATCCAGTCAACATGAATGTCATTAAAGATGGCTTGGTGAATGGCACCAAAACATTTGTGGGCGGTAACTGTACTGTTTCACTCATGTTGATGGGCTTGGGTTCATTATTCCAAAACAATTTGGTGGAATGGGCAACTTCAATGACCTATCAAGCAGCTTCTGGTGCAGGTGCGCAAAACATGCGTGAGCTGATCACAGGCATGGGCTACTTGTATAACAACACCAAAGACTTGTTGGATGACCCACGTTCACCAATTTTAGACATCGACTCTAAAATTGCCGAATTACAACGCGGCGAAGGTTTCCCATCGGCAAACTTTGGTGTGCCTTTAGCGGGTTCTCTCATTCCATATATCGACAAACAGCTTGAAAGCGGTCAGTCAAAAGAAGAATGGAAAGGTCAGGTTGAAACCAACAAAATTTTAGGCAATCAGCAGATTGTTCCTATTGATGGTCACTGTGTACGTATTGGTGCAATGCGTTGTCACTCTCAGGCAATCACGTTGAAGCTGAAAAAAGACGTTCCATTGAACGAAATTGAAGATATGATTCGTCAATCAAGCCAATGGGCAAAAGTGGTACCAAATACACGCGAAGCATCAATGACCGATCTTACCCCAGTTGCAGTTACAGGGACTTTAACAGTACCTGTTGGTCGTTTACGCAAAATGAACATGGGTAAAGAGTACCTTGGTGCATTCACTGTAGGTGACCAATTACTTTGGGGTGCAGCAGAGCCATTACGTCGCATGTTACGCATCTTAATTGATTACAAAAATGCTTAAGCCTCGTCTTGAGCACTGAATCATTTTGGATTCTGTGATCAAACTCAACAAGCCAGTCAAATTTGACTGGCTTTTTTATGTAATCAACGTGTTAATATTTTACAATCGACATACAACTCGCTACTCTATCCTTTTCGCCTTGCGATAAATGACCGAGCTAACAATTAAGATGACTGTATATAACAAATTAAAGATCGCCATTTTATCTATTTTGGCTTCACAGCAAATGTATGCAATGAATGTTGACCCGATTCAAATTCAGTCAACAACTGGGGAATTGCTCTATGCCGAAATCAACTTTCGTCAATCGAATGTGAATGAAGCGATTGATGTCAGTTTAGCTACGGCAGAAGATCTGATGTCGATTGGTGCGAGTCACCGTCCGCCTGGTCATCTTAACTTTTTTACACGTCGTAACAGCAATGGTACAGGGGTTATCACCATTACCTCATCTCGACCGTTAACCGAGTCTGAGTTGAATATTGTGGTCAAAATTAAAGAAGGCAATGCAACCCGCCTGCAACATATTCGTACACCATTAAAACGCAGTGCACCTGCGCCATTGGCCGCTATGCAACGCAGTAATGAACAAGCTTTAACGCCTGTCATGATTGTCAATGAGCAAGACATTGCTTTAAATTTACCCGTAAGTGCGAACTATCAGGTTGAAACGCCTAAAGCAATTGAACAACAAACTTTTGAAGCACCGTTAACCATTAAACGTAATACACCACCTGCATTAAACCATCAAACAGTGACGGTGGTTCAAACTGCACCAAGCCGTAGCGCAGCAAGTGAAAATACGACTGTGATTGCCCCAAAAGTAGCGCCAGCACAGACAAATAACAACCCAACACCGACAGCATCTACAGCCACCACTTCAGTCACCGCACAACAATCGGCTGATCCATTGGTACAAAAATTTGCTGAACAGCAACGTACGAAGCAACTAGCACAAACTCAGCCTGCTGCTGCAACGAAAAAGCCTGCACAAATAGCGGCTACACAAGCTAAACCAAGCCCTGTAACAGCGAAGCCTACGGTCAATACTCAACATGTAGTGCAATCGAATGAATCATTATGGGCCATTGCCTCACGCATTGCGGGCGAAAACAATCGCCCTGTTGCCGAAGTGATGCAACAAATTAAAGCCAATAATGAGCATGCTTTTATTCAAGGCGATGCCAATCGTTTACGTCGTGGTGCGACCTTAAACTTACATGCACAAGCTAACTCTAAACCAGAGAAAAAAGCCGCAATTCCAAAACCAGAAACGGCCAGTGCACCACAATCAGGCAAAGCCAAATATCGTTTAAATCAAGCAGAAATGAGCCTTGTGGCAGAGAATCAACAAGACTCGACCCACGGTTCTGCCAAGAAGAACACACAATCCACACAAACTTCGGGTGACTTGTCATTAAAAGTTATGACATCCCGCGAGAAAACCGTTAAATTACAGAGAAACGTAACAGAATTAGAATTGGCATTACGTCAGAAGGATCACAGAATTCAATTACTCAACGCGCGCCTTGCCGAACTGCAACAACAATTGCAAAAACAACAAGCCGCAAATAAGCCAAAACACTAAATGTTACACACAATGATTTTTTTGGGATAAGGTCAAACAGGGACCACATCCTCAAGGGGTATAAACATGCTGATTTATGTGATTCCGTTTATTTTATTACTGGTGATCGCAATTTTCTTGAAAAAGCGTGAAGCAAGTAAAGAAGCCGAACCAAGCAACAAGAAAACAGCAGCGCCAGCCAAAACCAGTGGCAAGAAAACCACAACTACCAAAAAAGTTGCCCAGAAATCGGTGGTGGTTGAAGAGGTTGTTCCAACTCCACAACACTCTACCCCTGTCCCTGTAAAAATCCAAACTAACATTGAAAACCTGATCAAAGAGCGTAATTTCTTTGCTGCAGAAGCGCAAATTAACCAAGCATTAAAACGTGATAACTCATTGCATGGTTTGTATTTGTTATTGCTTGATATTCATTTACAGCAAAAAGATGAGTTTGCGATTGATCAATTACTCAATCATATACGCGCTTTGGGCCTTGATGATATTTTGGTTCAAGCAGAAGCTCAAAAACAAGTATTTGATGAGCAAAACAACAAAGCAATTGATGGGATTGATTTTCAACCAACGACTCCAGCGGATTTAGAATCGGCTCCTGTTGAACAAAAATCAACTGCTGATTTTGATGCCCTCATACAATCAAAAGATGATATCTCTTCTGATAGCTCTTCTTTTGACCAGTTACAGCACGAACTAACTTCAAATAAAACAGCAGCACCTGAAGCAGCTTTAGAATTTGATACCTCATCGTTAAATTTCAGCCCTGCTGCTGCACCTGTAGAAAAAGCAGCTGAGCCTGAAGTAAAAGCAGAACCTGCTGCTTTAGACTTTAATTTTTCTGTAGATACTGCACCAGCAACAGAGAAAACTGAAACACCCGCAATTACTCCTGAGCCAAGTACAAGTGCTACAGAAGCAGCCCAACCGCTTGAGTTTTCTTTTGATTTAGAACCGAATAAAACTGAAATAGTAGCATCTGAAACACCAGCAAATGCACCTGCTACAACTGAAGCCCCAAGTTTAGACTTTGACTTTTCAACAACAGAAACCCCTGCGACTGTTGAAGCAAAAACTGAACCTGCAACACCTGATTTTAATTTCACATTTGACAATACGCCTGCTGCGGAAACCAATCTTCAACCTACAACTGAACCAGAAATCATTGCTGCACCAAGTATTGCACTTGAACCTGCTGCAACCGTTGTCAGCACAGATGTTGATCTGAATGATCCATTGGTGAAATCATTCCCAGACTTATCTCAAGTGGATGAAATTCAGTTGAACTTAGACTTAGCGAGCCAATATGTAGAGTTAGGCGCTTATGATGCTGCGAAAGCTTTACTTAGCGAACAAGGCGCAAATTATTCTGCTGAACAACGCCAACGTGCCGATCAGTTACTGAATCAAATCGCTTCTTAATTCAAATCAGATTAAGATAAAGCAGTCATTCTTGACTGCTTTTTTTATGATGAAAAAAATTGCGTTAATCTATATGGGCGGCACTTTTGGCTGTGTCGGTGAACCACTAAGCCCAATGCCTGCCGAGCAATTCCTGCCACGCTTGGCACAGGTCTTGCCCCTAAATTTAGAGATTGAATGTTTTGTTGCCCCTGTCATTAAAGACAGTAGTGCCTGCACAGCAGCAGACTGGTTACAGCTCATTCAATATATTCAAAAATTACAACAAGATAATTTTCAACATTTCGTCATTTTACATGGGACCGACACCCTCAGCTATGCCAGCGCAGTCTTGGCACGTTTTTTAGCGCAAAGTACCCATGTCATTCTCACGGGTAGCCAATATCCCTTACTCAATGCACAAGGCACAGATACCCGTGAATTTAGTGATGCCTTGGACAACCTAAATTTTGCTTTACAACAGATTCATCAAGTGACTCAGGGAGTATATCTGGCCTTCCATCAGCAACTGATTCATGCCGCAACGGCACTGAAACAACACACCACCGAGTTAAATGCATTTACAGGTCAGTCTGCTTTGGTTTACACGGAGAACAAATCGCAGAATGAGCCAGCATTCAACATTAGCACTCAACATATTGAAAAAGCCCAGCACTTTAACTGCCTGAACTGGATGTTACAGCCAATTGCCATTTCCGCTTTGGTCGATAATTTAAAAGCCTTACAGCAACAGCCACCACACTGCCTCATTTTACAGAGTTATGGTACAGGCAATATGGCCGTCAATGCCGAAGTGATTGAGTTAATTCAGGCCTTACAAGCTCAACAATGTGCCGTGATTCTCACCACCCAAGTCACTTTTGGTGGCATGCAACAACGCTATGCGATCAGCCAGTGGTTACAGGACAGTAAAATTTTAATCAGTGATTGCCAAAGTCACGCAGATCTTTATGCCAAAGCCTTAAAAATGTATTTACAATACGACAGCCTTGCACAGTGGTATGCGCATTGGCAGTCTTCAGTGTGATTTGAGGTGATTATGCAGCGTTTTGCAATCGGAATTGAGTTTTGTGGCATTCGGTATCGGGGTTGGCAAACCCAGCAAGCAGGCGTACCTAGTGTGCAGGAAACCATTGAAAAAGTTCTGAGCAAAATTGCCGATGAACCCATTATTTTACATGGTGCAGGACGTACCGATGCAGGCGTGCATGCAACCAATATGGTGGCACATTTTGATACGCATGCCATTCGCCCTGAACGCGGTTGGTTGATGGGTGCCAACAGCCAACTACCCAAAGACATTGCAATTCAATGGATTAAAACGATGGATATGGACTTCCATGCTCGTTTTAAGGCTCAGGCACGGCGTTATCGCTATGTCGTGTATAACAATCCACAACGCCCTGCCTTGCTGCACAAACAAGTCACCCACGCTTATTATCCTTTAGATGTCGATAAAATGATTGCAGCTGCGCAGAAATTTGAAGGGACACATAATTTTGAAAGCTTTCGTGCTGCAGCGTGTCAGTCCAATCAGCCTGTCCGTCATGTCAGTCATTGTCGCTTAATTCGTCACGGCAATTATTTAGTGTTAGATATTCAAGCCGATGGTTTTTTGCATCACATGGTTCGCAATATCATGGGTTGTCTATTGGAGATCGGGCAAGGTTTGTATGACATTGCACATATTGACCAAATTTTTGCAGCTCAAGACCGTAAAGCAGCAGGAATTACTGCCCCGCCAGATGGCTTGTATTTTATTCAGGCACATTATCCTGAACAGTATGATTTACCGAAAGTTCCTTTAGGGCCACATTGGTTAAACATGCTGGAATAATTTAATCCCTCCCTACCTCCCTTTTCCAAAGAGAGGAGCTCCATTTCGAGGCGTTAAAAACGAAAGTCCCCCCCTTTGAAAAAGGGGGATTTAGGGAGGATTCTGTTTAGGAAAGGTTTTAAATTTTCAAACTTAACGCTGTTTACGTTTTCTATATTCCACTGGAGTTTCATTGGTCCAGCGTTTAAAAGCACGATAAAAAGTACTTGGCTCTGAAAAACCCGTTAAGTACACAATCCGCTCCACGCTTTCATTGGTATTCGATAATAATCGTTTAGCCAAACGACATCGATAATCGGACAGAATTTGCTGAAAACTGGTATTGGCTTCGCTCAATTGGGTACGCAAACGGCGTGGCGTGATATTCAATTGCGCCGCTACTGTTTCCAATGTCGTTTCACCGCTTTCTAAAGTTGAACCAATGGCACGGCGTACTTCACCAACCAAGTCATAACGCGCCAGCTCCTGCAGCTTTTCCAATGCCAACTGTTCGTGTAATTGCAATAACTCAGGTTCTGCCTGCCATAGTGGATAATCCAAAATACTCGGATCAAAATACAAACGCGTTTCTTTCTGCCCCAAACTCACAGGACATTCAAAGACACGGAAATATTCATCATCTGCAGCACCATCACTAAAGTTAAAGTCAATATAAATAGGCTGAAAACGACCTTCGGTAATGAATTTAAAGAAGCGTAAAACACCCGACATGGCGCATTCAGAAAAATGACGATTGACGATATTTTCTGACCACGGCTGCACGCCATTGGTTAAATAGCAGCGTCCATCTTCCACCACCAATTTGGCATCAAAAGCATCACTAATCAGGCGTTGATAAGCCAAAGCACGTTTTAGGCCTTCACCAAAGTTTTCTGAAGAAATAAACAAATGTTCAATCACTTGCCCGCGATAAAGTGGCAAATGCTCCCCCAGATGTAAACCAATATCAGGGTCTTTACTGACTTCCTCAGCCGCAACCCAAAACGCATATTGTGCATTTAAAGGCGTACGTTCATTGGCTTCGACCTGATTTAAGGCCACACCTGCTTTTGTTAAAATATCTTCGGCTGGCAACCCCGCACGACGAATCGCTTGGTAGCCTAAACGCAATACAACCGATGCATCAGTTAGCTGACCCACGCAAAAACCTTCCTTGTATGTACTTCATTTATACTTAAAAAGATTGAAATTAGATTAACTGCGATTGACCGAACTGACAACCTACCCAAGCCCATTTTTACAGAAAAAGTATAAACCGATGATTCGCTTATTTTACTAACAGATGCGCTGTGTATAGGGTAAAGCATCTTGTTTTTTTCAGAAAAATTGCCTATAATTTGCGCCTTTCCAATTTGATACTCAGGTAGGCTATGGCCAATAAAGAGGAACTCATCGAGTTCGAAGGCGTTGTCACCGAAACGCTTCCTAATACTATGTTTCGTGTACGTTTAGAAAACGGTCATGAAGTGATTGCTCACATTTCTGGTAAAATGCGTAAACACTATATTCGTATTTTAACAGGCGACAGTGTGAAAGTTGAAATGACACCTTACGACTTAACCAAGGGTCGCATCACTTACCGCGCACGCTAAGTTTTAGAGTAAGCTAAAGCCACTTTCGGAGTGGCTTTTTTACGTTCACTTAAAAAAATTCTGTTTAGCCTTTAATTCGTCCCCGCCGCTTATCGAATCACCACATTCTTTTCTTGCATTGCCTTCTACAATAAAGTTTTGAGCAAGGGAGAAAAAGCATGTTATTTCGATCCTGCGTTGCTTGTATAACAGGTCTTTTTGCGCTCAGTTTAGTGGCGTGTAGTAGTAATCCACCGCATTCCACTTTAAACCGCGATGCGTATTTACAGCAATTTATTGGTCAATCTAGCCAATATATCCTGACCCATTTGCAATTAAGCCAAATTGGCTATCAACAGCTTGGTACAGCTCAAGCTACCCCTCAATTGCTACATTACCGTATCATTCGTCCTGTACGTGTTCCGATCCCTATGGCGCAGCATCCCACTACAGGTATTGGTGCTGTTCCGTTAAATATCGGTATCCCGAGTCATGAAAGTTACGATGTTGCACTGACTTGTGATTTGTATTTTCGCCTACAGCAGGGTATTGCTACCGCAGTGTATGTTTCGGGACAACGCTGTTAAGTCTCCTAGCTAAAACACTCTGAAAGTACAAAACCAATAAAAAAACGCAGCCCGAAGACTGCGTTTAATGATTTGATTTTGAGCTGTAAGCGATAGGTTAAATCGCTTAAATTTTTAGTTGAGTGCCGTAACGACTGCTTGACCCATTTCAACAGTACCAACTTTATTCATGCCTTCAGACATAATATCGGCAGTACGTAAACCTTGATCTAATACATTGCCTACTGCATCTTCAATGGCTTTTGCTGCCGCTTCTTCGCGGAAGGTGTAACGTAACATCATTGCCACAGAAAGAATGGTTGCCAATGGGTTTGCCAAGTTTTGACCTGCGATATCTGGCGCTGAACCATGGCAAGGCTCATACATACCTTTGCCATTTTCGTCTAAAGATGCAGATGGCAACATACCAATAGAACCTGTCAACATCGCCGCTTCATCAGACAAGATGTCACCAAACAAGTTACCTGTCACCAATACGTCAAATTGTTTTGGCGCGCGTACCAATTGCATCGCTGCGTTATCGACATACATGTGCGACAAGTTGATTTCTGGGTACTGCTCTGCATGTAACTGAGTCACAGTTTGCTTCCACAATTCAGTCACTTCCAGTACGTTGGCTTTATCTACCGAACATACTTTACCACCACGCAATTTCGCCATTTCAAACGCTACTTTTGCAATGCGTTTGATTTCTGACTCAGCATATACGTCGGTGTTAAAACCTTGTTTTTCACCGTTTTCTAATTCACGAATACCACGTGGCTGACCGAAATAGATACCACCCGTCAATTCACGCACGATTAAGATATCTAAGCCCGATACAATTTCAGGTTTTAAGCTTGAAGCATCTGCCAATTGTGGATACAAAATTGCAGGACGTAAGTTCGCAAATAAATTGAGTTCTGAACGCAATTTTAACAAACCACGCTCTGGACGGATTGAACGCTCAATGTTGTCCCATTTTGGACCACCAACTGCACCCAATAAAATTGCATCGGCTTTTTTCGCTTGCTCAGATGTCACTGCTGGGTACGGTTCGCCATGTGCATCAATTGCAGAACCACCCAATAAACCTTGTTCCCAAGTCAAACCCAAATTGAATTTTTCATTGACACGTGTCAGCACTTGTTCAGCAGCTTTCACAATTTCTGGACCAATGCCGTCACCAGCTAAAATCAAAATATGTTTTGACATGAGAGTTTCCATTGTTCATGACAGTCAAAGACTGTGGGATTAAATTTTTTGTTCTACAAACTCACCCAAGCCATTTAAGACATTGTAGGGTTTGCAAAAACGTCGAATGGTTTTGTTGTTTTGCACCAAATCTACACATAAAGGATCTGGCGCAGACACATTTAATAAGCTGCCTTTAGTACGACTTCGATCACGATACATTCTAAAGGTATATTTTTGCTTGGCATTAAACTTATGAATTACATGCAGTTTTTCTGCACGATCTTTAGAAATGGGATAAAAGCGAATCACCAATTCATGTTGTTTAGGCGGTACAGATAAATACAAGGCATTGGATTTATTTAAGCATGATTCCTGTAAACGCACTAAACCCTCCTGAATGGCAGCACGTGTAACACGATGTTTTTCTGCATCGACAATTGTGACCGTATTTAAACGCTCAAACTCACAATCATCTGTACCCGCACAGTAAATCAGTGCATTGGATTTGCTTTGTTCAGTTTCTTTCACCTGTTTAATGCGTGCTGTATTCCACGTTTGGCATGCGCTTAGCATGGTGATACATAATCCAATGACAGCAAGCCGACCGAAAATTTTAGTCATTGTTCGCGCCCAACCTCACCTGTTAGATACAAAATATAAAAATTATTATGTGCCGATGTTAGCAAGAGTTAGGCAGCGATGCTATGACAAATTTCAGCGAATTTATGCCTGAATTTCGGCAAAAACCCATGGACGCGACTGCTTAGTTTTCTCTTCATAAGCACGAATGTCATCGGCTGCTTGTAATGTTAAGCCAATATCATCCAAACCATTCAATAAACAGTGTTTACGGAATGGATCTACTTCAAATTTAAATGCCGTACCGCTTGGTGTACGTACTTCTTGTGCGTCCAAGTCGATGGTTAATTGATAGCCTTCAGTCACCGCACACTCTTTAAATAATTGCTCGACCTGCTCTTCAGACAAGATCACAGGCAACATGCCGTTTTTAAAGCAGTTATTGAAGAAAATATCGGCAAAGCTTGGTGCAATAACGGTACGGAAACCATATTCATTCAATGCCCAAGGTGCGTGCTCACGGCTTGAACCACAACCAAAGTTGGCACGTGAAATTAAGATTGAAGCACCCTGATAACGCGGCTGATTCAATACAAACTCAGTATTAATCGGACGTTTTGAGTTGTCCTGACCCGGATAACCTTCATCTAAATAACGCAATTCATCAAATAAGTTATCGCCAAAACCTGTACGTTTGATAGATTTCAAAAACTGTTTTGGAATGATTAAGTCTGTATCGACATTGGCACGGTCTAATGGTGCAACGATACCTTGTTCAACGGTATATTTTTTCATGTTTAATTCTCACTGAATCCGTAACCTCTCCCTTGCCCTCTGCTATAGCGAGAGGGAACGCCATCTCTCTGAGAGAAGGCTGGGATGAAGGCATAACTTAGAATGAACGTACGTCTACAAAATGACCTGCGATTGCTGCCGCAGCTGCCATTGCTGGACTCACCAAATGGGTACGACCACCGTTACCTTGACGGCCCTCAAAGTTACGGTTTGAAGTCGATGCACAGTGTTCACCCGGTTGCAATTTGTCTGCGTTCATTGCCAAGCACATTGAACAACCTGGTTCACGCCATTCAAAGCCTGCTTCTACAAACACTTTGTCTAAGCCTTCTTGTTCCGCTTGTTGCTTAACTAAACCAGAACCCGGAACCACCATCGCCTGTTTAATGCTTGCTGCAACTTTACGACCTTTAATCACTTCAGCGGCTGCACGAATATCTTCAATACGCGAGTTGGTGCATGAGCCAATAAATACGCGGTCTAATTGAATATCTGCCAAAGACTGACCTGCAGTTAAGCCCATATATTGATAAGCACGCGTCCAGTCATTGCGCTGTACGTCATCTTTCGCCTGTTCTAAAGTTGGTACGGCTTGTGACACTGGAATCACCATTTCAGGTGAAGTTCCCCAAGACACTTGCGGCTCAATTTCTTCACCTTGTAATACCACTACGGTGTCAAAGTGTGCACCTTCGTCTGAATGTAAAGTATTCCAGTAAGCAACTGCAGCATCCCATTGCTCGCCTTTTGGTGCATAGTTACGACCTTTCACGTATTCAATGGTTTTGTCATCCACAGCAACCATACCCACGCGCGCGCCTGCTTCAATCGCCATGTTACATACTGTCATACGGCCTTCAATCGACATATCGCGGAACACTTGACCACCGAACTCAATCGCGTGACCTGTACCGCCTGCAGTACCAATTTTACCAATGATCGCTAAAACGACATCTTTCGGTGTAACACCTTGACCTAATTTGCCATCTACACGCACTAGCATGTTTTTCATTTTCTTTTGAACTAAGCATTGGGTTGCCAATACGTGTTCAACTTCAGACGTCCCAATACCATGCGCTAAACACCCAAATGCACCGTGAGTCGCTGTATGTGAGTCACCACAAACTACGGTCATACCTGGCAAAGTTAAGCCCTGCTCAGGCCCAACCACGTGCGCAATCCCCTGACGGATGTCGTTGATGTCAAACTGCACCACGTTAAAGGTTTTACAGTTGTCATCTAAAGTTTGTACCTGAATACGTGAGGTATCATCTTCAATACCTGCAATACCGTCTGCACGTTCTTTCTTAGACGTTGGTACGTTATGGTCAGGCGTTGCCACGTTGGCACTTAAACGCCACGGCTTACGTCCTGCAAGTTGCAAACCTTCAAAGGCTTGTGGAGAAGTCACTTCATGCAATAAATGACGGTCGATATACAATAAAGCCGAGCCATCATCACGTTGAGTGACCAAGTGATCATCCCACAATTTGTCGTACAAAGTTTTTGCAGCTGGATTTTGTGCTTGTTGGTTTTCGCCTGCCATGTCAGATCTACTCCACTGGACTGGGTAATTTTTTCATTAATTTGATTATAACCGCGAATTTGTATAAATCTAATTTATCATTTTTATTAATTTAAAAACTTTTAGGAATTTCTAGCAAAATAATTTTTATTGATTCATCACGACCTGCCTATAAGCAAAAACAAATAGATGCTTAAAATTTTGACCTTATAATCTTTCTATTAAAATCTAATTTTCCAATCAAAATTACAAAATTATTCGTTTTTACAAATTAAATAAGAATAATTATCCTTTAGCTATCCACACAGAAAACGGTCAAAGCAGCAGAAGGAGTATTCACATGAGCTATATTCAAAAATTTGTCGCCAACAATCAACGCATGTTCAAAAAAACTTTAAGCTACTACATCATGCACATCACCGTGGCGATGGTGGTCGGTTATATAGTCACAGGCAATATTTGGATGGCCATTACCTTAAGTTTGGTCGAACCGACAGTACAAGCTGTTGCGTATTTCATTCACGAGCGGATTTGGGAAAAGAAAGCACAAACGCAAGATTCTAAAATTATCGCTTAATGGTTTTATAGATTCTGCTTGTGAATATTCCATTTCAGTTTGAGATCATCTTGGTTGCAGCCCACGATGATCTTTTTTTTATCTCTACTGTATCTCCACAAGATCATCCCAAACGCATAGTTTCAAAATAAGTAGAATTTGTTTTGATTAATTCTAATTTTTTCTAAATAATAAGCACAGTAATAAAAAATCTTTATGGATGGTGCAAATGAATCTTGCAGCCTTTGAAGCCTTTGTTAAAGTCATGGAAACAGGTTCTATTTCTTTGGCAGCAGATCAGTTATTTATTACCCAACCTGCGGTGACCAAACGTATTCACAGCCTAGAAGACTATTTTGGCGTGAAACTGTTTGAATCAGCAGGTCGTGGAGTGCAAGCCACGCATGCAGCACATTCATTATTACCCAAAGTCAAAAACTGGCTGAATGAACTGGGCGATATTCACCACACTCTCAGTCATGAGCAAGGACAGGTTCAAGGCAAACTGAAAATCGGCACCAGTCACCATATTGGTTTGCACCATTTACCCAATCATTTACGTGAATATGTACAGGAATTTCCCAACGTCACGTTAGATGTGCATTTTGTCGACTCAGAACAGGCACATGAACAAGTTTTGGCAGGCGATTTAGAACTGGCTTTTCTGACCTTACCGCCCAAATTAGATGAACGTCTGTCTTATGTCACCATTTGGAATGATCCATTGGTGTTTGTGGTCGCATCTTTTCATCCGCTTGCACATCAGAAAAACCTGCAATTGACCGATTTACTCGCCTACCCTAGTTTGTTGCCTGCCGCGCAAACCTATACCAGTCAAATCACTTTGGCAGAGTTTGAAAAGCAAGGTGTTAAACCTAAAGTCACCATGAGCAATAATCCGCTAGAATCTATTCGGATGTTGGTGTCAATTGGTTTGGGATGGTCTGTTTTACCTAAAACTTTGGTCAATCAAGACTTACAACAGTTAGATATTGACTTAGAAATGAACCGTCAATTAGGCATGGTATGGCATCCGGGACGAACGCAATCACGCGCTGTTTTAGAATTGATTGAGATGATGAAACACTAGAAGATTCATCCTTTCTTTTGAATGAAAAACACCCTCAGACACGATTGTACTGAGGGTGTTTTTTTATTGGCTCAACTTGGACACAAGTGAAGTCTTAACGACTCACCGAATCTTCATGCAAAGATTCATTCAATTGGTCTACCACAATTGCCCATGAACCATCCGATTTCATTTTTTCGACGATAAACTGACGCTGTGCTTCCGTCCAAAATTCTGCCTCGGCAATTGTTGTTTCTGCATTCAATTGATGCGTTTCAATAAATTGCTGAATCGCAGCTTCACTGGCATCCAAACCCAGTTGTTCAAATAAATGTGTCATTCTTGGGCGTACACCACTCATTTTTTCACTCCTGATCATTTTTAATTCTTGTCTTACCTTAGCATGCCTATTCTAAAAATGAATGACATAATCCAACATTGCAGCAAATAAAAACAAAACAGAAACAAGCGACTAGTTACACCTGATACAGCAACAATTGCACTAATCTAAGCTTTAAATTGACCAGTCCTGCACATCCCACCCTTGCTCTTCCGCCAAAGCCTGTAAACGTGCATCTGGGTTTACCGCAATGGCATGATCGGCATATTCCAGCAAGAAACGGTCGTTAATGGAATCTGAATACGCCCAAGACTCAGTCACATCGCGGCCTTCTAGCCATTGCTCCAAACGCACCAACTTGCCTTGTTGATAACACGCAGTATTAATGACTTTGCCTGTATATTTACCATCGACCACTTCGGCATTGGTGGCAATAATTTCACTAATACCAAACTCACGGAAAATAGGTGCAGTAATAAAGTCAGATGTTGCTGTAATCCCCACCAATTCATGCCCTAATTCTTGATGACGCTGAATAGCTTTAAACCCTTCAGGGCGCATTTGTGGACGAATCACCTTTTGCATAAATAATTCATGCAAATCTGTGAGGTACTGATTGTCGTGCTGGGTTAAAAACTCAAATACAAATTCGTTATATGCAATTGGGTCGAGTTGCCCTGCTTTGTAGTCTTCATAAAACTTGTCGTTCATGGCGCGATGGCGAACAGGATCGACCAAGCCTTCACTTACCAAAAACTCACCCCAAGAATGATCTGAATCAGTATTTAACAAGGTGTGATCGAGATCAAATAGCGCCAATTTCATGAAAATACTCGTAAAAACTGAAATTTAAGAAAAAAATTGTAAATCTATCTCCGCTAGTCGATAGAAATTCGTTAAGATCATAGCAATTTTAACATTATTTACACTTTGCGTTTTCGAGTTGGAGAAAAGAAATCATCATCCCCGAGTGCAAAGTCATAAATTAAACAATATTTAGGTAGCCAAATGATCGACTCAGAAGGTTTCCGACCCAATGTCGGGATCATTTTGGCAAACGAGTTTGGACAAGTTTTATGGGCAAAACGCATTGGTCACAATGCATGGCAATTTCCGCAAGGAGGTATCCAATATGGAGAAACCCCTGAACAGGCACTTTATCGTGAGCTGAGAGAAGAAGTTGGCTTACTGCCCGAACACGTCCAAGTTATCGCGCAAACTAAAGGTTGGCTGCGTTATCGTTTGCCACATCGGTATATACGCACGGATTCGGATCCCGTATGTATTGGTCAAAAACAGAAGTGGTTTTTATTGCAACTGACAGCGTCAGCGCATCATATTCGGCTGAATTTGTCAGATCCACCCGAATTTGATCAATGGCAATGGGTCAGTTACTGGTATCCGCTTGGTCAGGTCGTCAATTTTAAACGTGACGTCTACCGTAAAGCGATGGTGGAGTTGTGCAATCAATTGCCCCTGAAAAAACCTTAAAATTTGCATGAAGATGTAGATTTTTTAGCTTATTGTTATAGGGTCATCTGTGGTGTAAAACTGACCTCAAATCATTGATTGGAATATGGAGTAGCGCGTATGTCGAACATGCAACTGGATACCCTTAGACGCATTGTACAAGAAATCAATGCGTCCACCAGTTTGCATGAATCACTCGATATTATGGTCAATCAGGTCGCAGAAGCCATGCATGTGGATGTCTGCTCTATTTACCTGTTAGATGAACGCAATCAACGCTACTTGCTCATGGCATCAAAGGGTTTAAATCCTGAGTCCGTGGGGCATGTGTCATTACATACCAGTGAAGGTTTGGTCGGTTTAGTCGGACAACGTGAAGAAATTGTCAACCTAAACGATGCGCCCAAACACGAACGCTTCATGTATTTACCCGAAACAGGCGAAGAAATTTATAATTCCTTCCTTGGCGTGCCTGTCATGTATCGTCGTAAAGTGATGGGCGTTCTTGTGGTGCAAAACAAGGATAAACAAGACTTTTCTGAAGCGGCAGAATCCTTTTTAGTGACGCTCTGCGCCCAGCTTTCTGGTGTCATTGCGCATGCGCATGCCGTGGGCAATATTGATGTATTCCGCAAACCCAACAACCTGCCTGCCTACAAAACCTTTCAGGGCGTATCGGGTTCAGGTGGGATTGCACTGGGTCGTGCGGTAATTCTGTATCCCCCTGCAGATTTGGCGGCTGTGCCTGATCGTGAAGCTGAAGACATTAGTGAAGAGTTAGAATTACTAGACAACGCACTAGATGCAGTGCGTCAAGAAATTCAGGCACTAGATGACAAAATGCAGGATGCCTTAATGGCAGAAGAACGCGCTTTATTCAGTGTGTTCCTACGCATGCTAGATGAAAATGCCCTGCCTGCAGAAATTAAAGAACTGATTCGTGAAGGTAACTGGGCGCAAGGTGCGGTGCGTATTGTGATTGACAATCACATTGCCCTATTTTCACAAATGGAAGATGACTATTTACGCGAACGTGTTTCTGACCTGAAAGATTTAGGGCGTCGTATTCTCGCCTCTTTACAAGAAGCCGATGCCAGTCACCGTGAACTGACCGATGAAAGTATTTTAATTGGCGAAGAAATTTCCACAGCAGCTTTGGTAGAACTACCTGTCGATAAAATTGCAGCAATTGTCACCACCGAAGGCGCAATGAATTCTCACATGGTCATTGTGGCACGTGCTTTGGGTATTCCAACCGTAGTTGGCGTAACTGAGTTGCCGATCAACAGCCTAGACGATGTGGAAATGATTGTAGATGCGCACCAAGGTCGGGTGTTTATCAACCCGCCACGTCGCATGCGGACACGCTATAAAGAAATTCAAAAAGAAGAAGAACAGATTGCCAAAGACCTCAAGCAATATGAAACCAAAGATGCCATTACCCCTGACGGCGTAGCGGTAAAATTGTATGTCAATACAGGCTTGATGATTGACGTGGTGCGTGGCGTACAACGCGGTGCTAAAGGTGTTGGTTTATATCGTTCTGAAATTCCATTTATGCTGCGTGACCGTTTCCCTGGCGAAGAAGAACAGCGTGCCATTTACCGCCAACAGCTCAGTCACTTTGCCAACAAACCTGTGGTGATGCGTACGCTAGATATTGGCGCAGACAAGGACTTACCATACTTCTCAATTGAAGAAGAAAACTCAGCCTTAGGTTGGCGCGGGATTCGCTTCACGCTAGATCATCCTGAAATTTTTTCTTCGCAAATTCGTGCCATGCTCAAAGCCAGTATTGGTTTGAATAATCTGCATATTTTGCTGCCAATGATCACCAGTGTCAGCGAGGTTGAAGAAGCCTTGTATTTGCTAGATCGTGACTTGCAAGCAGTGCAGGAAGAAGAACAGGTTAAAATCACCAAACCGAAAATTGGCATTATGGTAGAAGTACCGAGTGTGCTGCTGCAAATTGATGAATTTGCCCCGTTGGTGGATTTTTTCTCGGTAGGATCAAACGATTTAACCCAGTATTTATTGGCAGTGGATCGTAACAATCCGCGTGTGGCCAACGTCTATTCACACTTTCATCCTGCAGTACTGCGCGCCTTAACCCGCTTGGTGAAAGAATGTCATAAATATGACAAGCCTGTGAGCGTTTGTGGCGAAATGGCAGGAGATCCGCTGTCTGCGGTAATTCTGATGGCAATGGGCTTTAATACCCTGTCGATGAGTTCAAGTAATATCTTGCGGGTGCGTAAAGCAATTTGTCATGTACCGATGACCGATGCGCAACATTTATTAGATCAGGCGTTAAAAATGAATAATCCGCTGATGGTGAAAAGTCTGATGGAATATTATTTTAAAACCCATGGCTTGGGCGATATGGTGAAACTAGCGACACGTATCGTATCTCCATAAAACTTAGTTTAAGCCTCAAGCAACACACCATTCACTCCAAAAACAACAAGGGCGATAATCATCGGAATATCGCCCTTGTTTGTGTTTGCTATAGCCTCGTTTGGCATTTTTCTTACGGTCTACAAAAACCTGACTTTTGTTGACCTCGTGCATGTGCTTGGCCACAAAGTTATGCTGAATAAGCTCAGGCTGTTTTTTCTTTGCCATTACGCTGTTCCTTTCGGTTGATCATGGAAATGAGCAGTGTCGCTACTCTTTTAGATGGAGATGTTGAGGGAAAATTCAAGCCAATTGCTTCTGCATAACGTGACTATTCTCTCACCAATGTTCCATATTAAATTGGGAAGCCGATCATACGCTTTTTTGTACATTTTACAAGCGATTTTCACTCAATAGTGCTAAGATAAAAAGAAGGGGAAATAAATTATTGCCGCCACTTTATCAGATTTTTCTGACGGTTATTTTTGAAGGCTATTTTAAAGAACACTCAGCGGCTTTACCCATACAATTATAGCATAAAATTCTAAAAAATTTTATTACTTTTCAAAGACTTATTAGTTATAAAATCCACTAGAAAAACTGCAATGATTGGCTAATATGAATATAGAAGATCAGTTTAACAAGACCATTAAAAACAGGAGTCAAATTCATGATTTATGAAGTTTCTGGAGATATTTTACTGAGCGAAGCACGTGCGATTGCTCACGGTGTTGCCCCTAACGATAACTTTGCAACAGGTTTGGCTTTAAGTCTGCGTGAGCACTGGCCTGCGCTATATAAAGACTTCCGCAACTATTGTCATATTTACCATCCTAAAGCGGGTGAGCAATGGACTTGGGTCAATGCCGAAGGTCAACGCATCGTCAACCTGATGACTCAGGAAGCGGCTTATGACAACGGTTCAAAACCAGGTAAAGCATCGACAGAATACGTCAACCGCACTTTGAAAAACTTAAAACAGTTGATTGAAGAAGAGAAAATTGAAAGCTTGGCGTTACCGCGTCTTGCAACAGGTGTAGGCGGTTTAGATTGGGAAGATGTACGTCCACTCATCTACAAACACTTAGAAGATTTGGATATTCCAATTTACATCTACACTCTATATCAAAAAGGTGTAAAAGCTGAAGAGCCTGCGAAATAAGTTTCGCTGAAGCAATCAGCTTTGCTACAAGCGAGCGTGATTGATCACGACTCGACTGCAATATACGGTTCAATTCACCCGTTTGGTTTTACCAAGCGGGTGAATTTTTTGTGCAGAATCAAGTAGCAAGGGATGCTATGCTGAAAATGCACGCTGCAAGATGGATGCAACATCGACCTGTTTAGGTTTAAGCATACCCACCACTTGCCCATGCAATGCACTATAACGCGACTGAATAAAACCTTCTGCCACAAAACTTGGCGCATAACGCAACAACAAAACCGCTTGTGCCAAAATCACCAAACGGCTCACCAAAGCACGTGCCATAAATTGTAAATCGTTGCTGTTCGTGGTCTGCAATAACTGCTGCAAACCATCTAATTCACTGCCCAAAATAGGATGAGTAACGGCAGTGCGAGCAAAATCCTGCAATAACACCTGAATCAGCTCAGGTTCTCGCTGCATAGCGCGTAGTACATCCAGACACATGACATTGCCTGAACCTTCCCAAATGGTATTTACAGGTGCTTCTTTGAAAATACGTGCCATGATGCTGTTATCGACATAACCATTGCCACCAAAAACTTCCATCATCTCACCTGTAAGTTCCACCGCGCGTTTGCAAATCCAGAACTTTGCAGCAGGGGTCATTAAACGCTTCCATGCCAAAGACACAGCATCATCGCTTTCATAACAATGTGCCAAATGAAAACTGAGCTGTACCGCAGCTTCAGTTTCCAAAGCCAAATCTGCCAAGACTGCCTGCATTAATGGCTGATTCGCCAAAGTCTGTCCAAATGCTTGACGTTGTCGAGTATAGGCAAGGCATTGCACCAAGGCTTGACGCAGCATGGCACTACTGCCCACAGCACAGGTTAAACGAGTGTAGTTCGCCATTTCAATAATGGTGGGAATACCGCGCCCTGCTTCGCCAATCATGATGCCCCACGCCTGCTGAAATTCGACTTCAGAACTGGAGTTACTCCGATTTCCCACTTTGTCTTTTAAACGCTGTACCTGAATATTATTTTTTCTGCCATCTTCTAACCAACGCGGTACAAAGAAACAAGCCAAACCATCTTGTTCGGTATTGGCGACCACCAAATGTGCATCACACATTGGTGCAGAGAAAAACCATTTATGACCTGTGAGCAAATAGGCTTGCCCACGCCCTGTTGCTGCGACTGGAATGGCAAGCGTTTGGTTGGCACGTACATCTGAACCACCCTGCTTTTCGGTCATGCCCATGCCCAACCAAATAGATTTCTTTTGTGAAATCGGCACATCACGCGGGTCATATTCATGCGATAACAGTTTTTCGCCCATGCTTGCCCACAACTCAGGTTCACGCTGAATGAGCGGAATGCTGCCTAAAGTCATAGAATTTGGGCATAAATTACCGCACTCAACCTGTCCTGCCAAATAAAAACGACTGGCCCAATCGACCCATTTTGCCGTAGATTGCGGTTGCTTAAATGGATGTGCATGCGTGTCAAACTTACGATTCAGCGCCATCCAGTGATGCCACGCAGGATGAAACTCCACTACATCTTTACGACGTCCACGTGCATCGAAGGCATGTAAAATAGGCGTATGCCGATTGGCTAAATCGGCATAATGATAATATTCTGCCGATGCTGCAATGTGCCCCAATTCACTCAGTCGGGTCTGATCTTGACTGCCATAACGGGTTAAAATTTCTTGTAAAACCGTATCGGTTTCAAATAAGTTATAGTCTTGTAATTCATCAAACTGATTTTGAATTTGATGGGTCATCCATGTCTGCATTGTGTCACTCCTAGATAAACGCGGTGCTATCATTGCATTCAGTATAGAGAAAAATATGCGCTCAGGTGTTCGGCTTTATTTATGAAAAATTCTGAGGTTCAAGTGCGCCGTAAGCCGCGCCAATCAAGGGCTAAACTGACTCAAGAGGCTTTACAAGAAAGTTTTGTTCGGCTTTTGCATGAACGCTCGGCAGCTGAAATTACCATTCGCGAAATTACTAATTTGGCAGGTGTCGGTTTAGGCACTTTTTATGAATACTTTGCCAAGAAAGAAGATTTACTGGCATTGACGATTCACCTGCAAGTCAAACAGCATGCAGAACACTTAAAAAGTTATGCCCAACAGCAACTTGAGTTATCCACAGTTGTTGAAATAAACCGCTATATTGCAACCATCATTCAGTTTCAGCTTCAGCAAATTCAGGCACAACAATGGCTTTGGGCGCAGACTTTTTTACTGGAACGGCAGGTATCACACATTGAAACTTACCAAAAAAGTTACAGCATGATGCTACAGATGTGGCAACAGATTTTCGCACCTGTCATACACAATGCCGAACAACAACTGCGCCTTGCTTTGAATCTGCATCGCATCAGTTATGGTTTTATTTCGCAAAGTTTATTAATCAATCCACATTATCAAGATTGGGATGCCTTGCACACCGATATTTCATTGGCGATTCAACCATTTTTAGCAGCAGTTTCAGACATTTAGTGCAGCAAAACTGATTATTTAGTTTACAAAGATCTATCGAATACACCAATCATAAACAATAAATTTATCTATTTGTAAAATTATAAAAATCGTTTTACATTAAAATGGTGAGATTTGAAAAGCTTTCATCTACAAAGCCCGATCTGCATGGTATTGTGGTGTTGTAGTTGATTTTTTAAACAAACAAAACGGTTCATGGCCGCTTGTTTTAGAAGCTAAATTTCTAATACAGCCCACCACATGATGATCACAATAATGGAGAACAACGATGAGCCAAGAGATAAAAAAATGCCCTGTAACGCATTTAACCACCGATGCAGGCGCACCTGTTGTAGATAACCAAAATAGTATGACTGCGGGCGCACGTGGCCCACTCCTTACTCAAGATTTATGGCTCAATGAAAAGTTGGCAAACTTTGTACGTGAAGTAATTCCTGAGCGTCGTATGCATGCCAAAGGTTCAGGTGCGTTTGGTACGTTTACGGTCACGCACGACATCAGCCAATATACCCGTGCCAAAATTTTCTCTGAAGTTGGCAAAAAAACTGAAATGTTTGCTCGTTTCTCTACCGTTGCAGGTGAGCGTGGCGCTGCCGATGCAGAACGTGACATTCGTGGTTTTGCCTTAAAATTCTATACTGAAGAAGGCAACTGGGATTTAGTCGGTAACAACACACCAGTGTTCTTTTTCCGCGACCCACGTCAATTCCCTGACCTGAATAAAGCGGTAAAGCGTGACCCACGCACCAACCTGCGTAATGCGACCAATAACTGGGATTTCTGGACTTTGCTGCCAGAAGCACTGCACCAAGTCACCATTGTGATGTCGGATCGTGGTATTCCTGTGGGTTATCGTCACATGCATGGTTTTGGTAGCCACACCTATAGTTTTATTAATGCCAATAATGAGCGTTTCTGGGTGAAATTCCACTTCCGCACTCAACAAGGCATTCAAAACCTGACCGATGCAGAAGCAGCAGAATTGATTGGTCGTGACCGTGAAAGCAGCCAGACTGACCTTTACAATGCCATTGAACGCGGTGATTTCCCGAAATGGACGCTGTTCGTGCAAATCATGCCTGAACTGGATGCAGAAAAAGTCCCTTATCACCCATTTGACCTCACCAAAGTTTGGCCGAAAGGTGATTATCCACTGATTGAAGTGGGTGAATTTGAACTGAACCGTAACCCTGAAAACTACTTCCAAGATGTTGAACAGGCTGCCTTTGCACCAAGCAACCTTGTACCAGGAATTAGCTACTCGCCAGATCGCATGTTACAAGCGCGTTTGGTCAACTATGCCGATGCTGCACGTTACCGTGTTGGTGTGAACCATTCACAAATTCCAGTGAATGCTGCACGCTGCCCTGTGCACTCAAACCGTCGTGATGGTCAGGGTCGTATGGATGGCAACTATGGCAGCTTGCCACACTATGAGCCAAACAGCTTCCATCAATGGCAAGAGCAACCACAATACCGCGAACCACCGCTAAAAATTCGTGGCGATGCAGATTTCTGGGATTATCGTGAAGATGATAGCAACTATTTTAGCCAGCCGCGTGCCTTGTTCAATTTAATGAACCCTGAGCAAAAACAAGCACTGTTTGATAACACGGCACGTGCAATGGGTGATGCTTTAGACTTTATTAAGTATCGTCATATTCGTAACTGTTATGCATGTGACCCTGCTTATGGCGAAGGCGTTGCAGCGGCTTTAGGCATGACCGTTGCCGATGCGCAAGCAGCACGTGCCAGTGACCCTGCACTTGGTCAGCCTGGCGTACTGTAATCTTTGTAGTTAAAGATCAAGTCAGTCTAAACAGCAAGACTTTAAACACCAAAACAAAGCCCCTATTTCGATAGGGGCTTTGTGTTCTATATCTATCATTGCCACTTTTCAGTAGCGTGAAAAGTAGCGTGTCACTTTTATTTAAGGTCAAGTTTTTAAAAGATTAAACAATTAATTTCTTACCTTCACGAATACAATAAAATGGGTTCATCAGTTTAGAGGAACGCTTCATGGCTTGATGCAAATCCGCCTCAGGCTGATCACGTCCTTCATCGGTCAATTCAAAGGTTCGATAGTGAATTGCCAATGAACATTTGGAATGTAAATCTTTATGGGCCTGAAAGGCATCTTCAGGGTTCATATGCATATAACGCATCAGATTCCGTGGCTCGTAAGAACCTATAGGTAAAAGTGCCACACGTGGTGCGCCCATACGGGTTTGAATTTCTTTAAAGTGTGGCGAGTAACCTGTATCGCCCGCAAAGAAGCAATGATCTTGCCCATGCAAAATAGAAAAACCGCCCCATAACGCCATGTTCTGATCACGTGCGCCACGTCCTGAACCATGTTGTGCAGGGGTGTAGACAATTTTCACTTCTTTAAATAAAGCCGATTGCCACCAGTCCATTTCAATCACATGCAAATCAGGCGGCAAATACCAAGCATTGCCCAAACCTGTATAAATAGGCATGGCAAATTGATGATTCAGCCATTTTAAGGTGGCTAAATCCATGTGGTCATAATGGTTATGGCTCAAGAAGACGGCATGAATGGTCGGTAAATCTTCCAGTGCAATCCCTGCAGGACAGGCACGTTTAGGCCCTCGCCCCTGTTTCGGACTGGCATGCTCTGCCCAGACTGGATCGGTTAAAAAGTTATACGGTCCAATTTGAATCAGCACCGTTGCATGCCCCACAAACCAAACTTGCCAATCATCCAAACTGGCGTGTGGACGTAATTGTGGCAAAGCACTTGGCGCTGTAAAAAATTGCTGTGCTTCTTGTTGCGGATTGACATTCCAACTGTTCGATTTGCGTTTTAGCAACCATTTCAATAAATCAGTTTGGCTGCGCCCCTCAGGACACGCAATCGGATTAAAAAACTGCGCTCCATCATAATGATTTGAAGGCAAAAACTGCAGCTTGGGTTTACGCCAAGTATGCGACCAACAGGCTTCCGTTGGCAGTTGAAAATGCTTTTGTTCCACGTTGTTCATGTAAGCCCAATAATATATAGCGCATCTACCATGATGCTTTTTATCCTGATCTGTTCAGAAAAAAACACAGCTTTGGTTCATGTGTTGACTCTATCACGCATAGTAGCGAAATCAAGCAGGCAATTTCCTTTATGTTTTTGTTGTTTTGAGAAAAAAGTCGTATCGACAGCGGGTTAATGATCGGAAATTTACACCTCAGATAAACGAGGCTTTAGAAAAACCTAAACACGGGTATAGCAATGCGGGCTTAGCGTTTAGCAAAATATTGTTCGCGCCATTCTTTCCAGAAATACATCACAATCCCGAACATCACCACGGCAATGCCAATAAACGCATTCATGCTGATGTGTTCATTATTTAAGGTCGCACCTAAAATTAACGCGATGATGGGAGTCATCACATTACTTAAAGATACGGTTGAGGCATTTAAACGACGAATCAGCCAGAAATAACACAGCATGGCGACAATAGACGACATGATCATGGTAAATACAAAACCAATCATGGCTTGGCTGCTTGGCATTTGAGTCGGGAAATGCGACCAAATAAAGGGAATTAATAACAATGACCCTGCCGATGATACCAATAAAGAACCTGTGGCTTGTGACATCGGCTTTAAAGGAGCATTGATTTGTTTGACCCAAAAAATTGAGCTGATATAGGACAGCATACTGATAAACATCAACACCACGCCCCATGGATTCACTTTGCTGTCGGCAGAGTCTGCAAAGACAAAGCTGAGTCCTGCAATCGCAATTGCCATACCTGTCCACTGTAAGGCAATCAATTTTTGTGTGCGTAAAATCACATGACCAATCAAGCCTGCGATTAAAGGAGAAAAACCAAAAATCAGTGCCATTAAGCCTGAAGTTAAATAATTGGCGGCCAAGTAAATAAATAGCTGTGCACCAATTAAATTCAGACTACCCGCCAAATAGCTTTTCATTGAGGTGTGATCAAAAGGCAGTGGATCGCGCATGAGTTTAAGCACGCACAGCGCAATCACGGAAGCCCCAAAGTAGCGGATAATCAAAACCCACATTGGATGAATTTCCTGCACACTCCAGACAATCGCCAATGGCGTGGTCGCCCAGATTAATACCAATAAGGCATAAATACTGGCGGTTACCACAACAGGAGATGTATTCGTATTCATCGCTTGCTCAACATAAAATGGACACTTTTCTTCGGCAGATAAAAAACAGACCCAAGTTGCCTCAGGTCTGTTTTTCATCAGTTCAAGCTTACTTCACCAATTTGCGAAGGTCTTGGCTCACATCTAAATATTTGTCTGCTTCAAAAGCAGCTTGTTTAGCAATCAGCTTTTTCAAGTGACGCATATCTTTGGCTGAGTTGACGGTAATTCCGCCGACAATCACGCCATCGGTCACACCAAACAATACGAATGAAGACTCACTGCGTTTGGAAGCATCCATCTCACCACGCACATGCCATTCTGCTGCTGACATATCTCCTACAAATTGGTAGTTAATGTCGAGTTGATCAGTCCAGAACCAAGCGGGATTGGCTACAGGATGTTCAACGCCCATCACATGACGCGCGAAGATACCTGCTTGCAGGTTAGCATTTTCCCAAGTTTCTACACGGCGATGATTGCCACATTCACGCAGTTGTGACGCGACATCACCCGCGGCATAAATGTCTGGGTTTGAAGTTTGACAGTTTTCATTCACATGCACGGCAAAGTCTGCATCTAAACCTGCTTCAACTGCCAATTGTGCGTTTGGAATAATCCCAATACCGTAAATCACCGCATCGGCACGTAGTTCTTCGCCACCTTCTAGGGTCACAACAATTTCTTCACCATCTAGCTTGCAGTCTGCAATTTGCGTAGACAGACGTACATCAACACCTGCCAATAACTGCTGTTGCAGCAAAAACTCACTCAAGATGAGTGGTGATGAACGTCCCATCACCATTGGTCCCATTTCAATGACGGTTACCTGACAGTCTTTAAAGCGTGCTGAAGATGCCAACTCTAAACCAATCACACCACCACCAATTAAGATGATGCGACGACCCGCTTGTAATACAGGGACTAAGGCTTGCGAGTCTTCAAGATTACGCAACGTGTAAACGTGTTTACCTAAGGCATCAAAATTTGGCAAGCGACGTGCAGCACCGCCTGTGGCAAGTAACAACTTGTCGTAGGCAATAACCTCACCATTTTGCAATTCAACCGTATGTGCTTCGGCATTGATTTTGCTCACGCCATTGCCACGAATAGTGGTCACACCTAGTTCTGCCAATTTTTCTTCCGACAGAATCTCGATTTTGGTTTCTTCAGGACGCAAAATCACATCTTTAGACAACGGTGGACGCTCATAAGGCAAATGTGTTTCATCACCAATTAAGATGATATTGCCTGCATATTGATTGCCGCGCAGCTCAAGAATGGCGCTCGCCCCTGCCTGACCTGCACCCACAATCACAATTGTTTCTACGCTCATGGGCTTAACCTTTTAACTCGGCAGATACGATGCCAAAGCCCGCAATCCACTCACTAATATCTTCATAGCAATGCGTGGTCATTTCATACGCACCCAGTTCATCTAACGCAGCAAAAGCAGCCATCCACGAACGGACTTCCTGACCACCACGACCACCATCACGACGAATTTCAGCTTCGGTCATGGCTTCCATAGCCACAAAGTCTGCCTGTTTGAATTTTTCAAGCAAGGCAATATCCCACTCAGGGCTGAGCGGTACTGCAACTGATGTATCTCCAGCAGCGAGTTTCTGACCAACTGCAATAATTTTCGCTTGACGCGCATTACGTGCTTCTTCAGTTGGATTACGACCAGCAATTAAAAATTCTTCAACTTCTGGAGGCACTGAACCCATTTGAGGTGTTGGTGGATCATGAGACAAACCACCTGTACCCAATACAAGTACACGTTCATTTTCAAGATTCAACGACTTGATAAATTGACCCACAGCACGCCCCAAAGCAATGGTACGCTTGGTGGTTGGCATCGGCGCTGCAGCGCCATTAATAAACACGGGAATGGTTGGATAACGATCTAGCTGCCCTTCACACAAAAAGTGTAATGGCTGAGTCACCCCATGGTCGGCCTGCATGCGATACGAGTATGCAACATCTACACCTTCATCCAACACACGGCGCACCATTGCCAAGGCTTTGTCTTCAGGCACATCAATACGGTTGTTGTCTTTGCCGTAGTCCCAGTCACCCGCAGCCGTAGCACGAATACCGACACAGAAACTTGGCATCAAATCATAAAAGAAACCGTTGAAATGGTCTGGCCCAAAGGTAATGATCAGGGTTGGATCGTATGCTTTGACTTCGGCAGAAAGTTGCTCAAAGGCAGCACGAACTTTTTGTTCTTTAGATTGATCTTGCGGTGTTGCAAATTCCATTAAAGGACTGTGCGATGCACAAATGAGTTTAACGGCCATGAAAGACTCCTAAATAAGGAAGGCAGCCCAGAGAAAGGCTGCCGATTCGTCTATTGAATTTAGACTCAATTTTATTCGTCAAAAAAACCTGCACGTGGTTGACGCAAACCACGAATACCCAAACCACATTCTGCATTGATCAGAACGCCAGTCAGCGCACGGTTATTTTGACGCGATGCCAAGAGCACATAAGAACCGGTCATGTCTTCTGGCTCAGGCAAGAAATTCAGCGGCATACCGCGTGCAATTTTTTCAGGGTCACGTGCATCGAGTAAGCCTAGGTTTTCCTGACCTAAAGATGCTGCACCCTTAATATTGACATTCATCGCTGAAGGCGCAACGGCATTGACACGTACTTTGGGTGCCAATTCATAAGCCAACTCTTTCATGATGCCAACACCTGCATGTTTAGATGCAGTGTAAACAGGGCCACCGCCTGAAGAATACAGCGCAGAATTGGATAAGGTTAAGATGATGGAACCTTCAGATTTCACCAATTCATCCAGTGCTGCTTTTGCTCCCAAGATTAACGCCTTGGAATTAATGCCCATGATTTCATCAAAGGCTTTTTCAAGCTGCTCACCAGACGTATTGACGATATCTGCGTAGTGATCCCAAATCCCTGCATTGCCAATAAAGCAATCTAGCTTTCCAAAACGCTCCACAGTGGCCTGCACAGCACGGACATTGTCTGCATAGTTGGCAACATCACCAGCGACTGCCACAATTTGATCACCAAAACGCTCTTTTAAGGCATCGACTTTAGATTGTGAACGCTGTAACACGCCCACATGCGCACCTTCTTCAAGAAAGCGCTCTACCAAAGCCCAACCTAAACCAGAACCGCCACCTGTAATCAGTGCCACTTCGCCTTTTAGCCAACCCATGCTT
Organism: Acinetobacter sp. ANC 5045; assembly: GCF_004331005.1. NCBI lineage: Bacteria > Pseudomonadati > Pseudomonadota > Gammaproteobacteria > Moraxellales > Moraxellaceae > Acinetobacter > Acinetobacter sp. ANC 5045. The sequence goes on from NZ_SJNS01000004.1 coordinate 75,222, forward strand.
ACTCTCCTGCCATTTCTACATATAACGCGCCGTCTTCAACCACCACAGGGAAAGTTTGAATCGGGTCGGTAGCTGGCAAGCATAATGCTTGACCAGTCTTTAAACAGAAACGTGCAGAATGCAGTGGGCATTCAACTGTGCCATCATCTTCAAGATAACCTTCAGACATTGAGGCATTGCCGTGTGAACAACGGTCATTCATGGCAAAGAACTCACCACCGTTGTTGAATACTGCCAGTGCTTCAATACCGTTCACACCGCAATCCACTTTTAACGCTTCGCCTTCGTCTAATTCGTCAACTTGGCAAACAAAGATTTTATTCATTAGAAGAATACACTCAGGTTGTGTGAGTTATAGGTTACTTGGTCAAGTACAATCTTACGGTTGAAGATCTGGAAGCCTAAGCCACCTTCAACACGACGGATTTTGTCATGGCGCTTACCACAGTAAATAGTCACGTCTTTCTCTTTTTGAGTACGGTACAACAAGTAAGTCACGTGTACGTCGTATTCGCCTGCTACCTCTGTCGCTTCAACAATCACGTTGCTGACCATGTGCGTTGTACGTGACGGAGGTTCTTCAGCCCACGCCATACCAGTTTCCAGACGTGCAACACGGCGCTCAAGCAAGTGTTTGTTGTCGTTGAACACCCACGTTGTTGGCGGTTCAACTGAACGACGACGGTCACGAGTTTGTGCATTTGGTGTAGTACGCAAGGTATAAGAAATGTCTTCTGCCATGAGATCTAACCACTCACGGAATTTCCAGTCGTCTAGCAATTTTGCTTCGCGATACAAGAATTGGCTCACTTCATGTTGAAGTTCTAAACTGATTTGACTCATTTCATTAACTCCTTCTCGTATTCGTCAGCTGCTTTTTCAACGTCTTCCCATTTTTCATGGATCAGCAAGTCTGCCCAACGGCGGTACATACCACGTGCTGCAGTTTCAGAGAAAATGTAGTTGGTGATTCCTGGAATACCATCTTCACGTACTTTTTCGTTGCCTTTACCCATTTCTACAATGAGCTTGTTTTGACGTGCTTTATAGCCGCGCAATACTTTTTGAATTTCAATCCAGTTCTCAGAGTCATCTTGCTCTAAGAAACCTGCAGGACCGAAAGCACGTGTTGCAGAACGCTCAAATGCTTCTTTCACGTCTTGAGGTGCTTCAGCATCGGCAATACAGAATGCCCATACTTCAGTTTTATTTGGACCACGTGGATGCCATACGCGCAGTGTTGCAGTACCGTTCAACCAAGACAGTGTTGGGAACATGGTGTTGTGACCTGCAAGACGTAAGGCACGTACTTCGCCTAAACGCTCTTTCACTTCTTCGTAAGTTTCACGGAAGTAGTTGGCAACTTCACCATCAACCCAAACGTTTGCATCTGGTTTTTCTGTAAAGAAGAAACCTGAACCATGACCACGTGAACCATACTGAATCGCATCTTTGGCAGTTTCCCAAACAGGACGAGCTGTTTGCGCTGCACCTAATTGTTTGCTGCTGTCATCATCTGGTTTTGCACCAAGTACCTGAATCGCAGAGGCGTGTGAGAACAAAGCGTGATATTGGTCAGAAGCAAACTGTTCTGCAGCAAATTTCCAGTTACAGTCAATTTCCCACTTGTGTACACCACCAATAATTTCAGTACCACCCGGACGACGGTCAATCACGCCATCTAAGTACCAAGCGATGTCGCCCATGTATTCTTCTAGATCTGGAGTAGTTTCATCCCAGCAACCAAAGATCAAGCCTTTGTAAGACTTCACACGGTTCACTTCCACCAAGCCCCATTGCTCTTTACAAGCACCTTGTGGATACGCACGTTCTTCTAAAGGAATATCTTTGAGTGAACCATCAATACCGTAAGACCAACCGTGATATGGGCAAGTAAATGCACGGGTATTACCACAGTCTGCAAAGCTCACACGCATAGAACGGTGACGGCACTGGTTTAAAAATGCTTTGATTGAACCGTCTTTTTGACGTGCCACAATAATTGGATCTTCACCCATGTAGGTGTTGAAGAAGTCGCCAGCTTTAGGAATTTGGCTTTCATGACACAGGAACAACCACGTACGGCCGAACACACGTTCAAGTTCTAATTCGTAGATATCTGGATCTGTATAAATAGATGGAGTGATACGTCCATTTTGTGCATCGACCAAAGCGTCGATTTCGCGCACATCAATTTTTCCACTCATGAAAAGCTCTCCTGTGACCAACAACGGCACAAAGTAAATAGACTCAACTTCTGATGGATAATGGTTTTTTAGGGACGTTTAGTGAAATATTTTTTTTGTTTCAATTAATAGTTTTTATAGATTAATCCAACATTATATTTTGCATTTAAATCGTTGCATAATGATGAAACCCTATTTACTTCGCGAATGACACAATAATTCTCACCGAATAGTTGTTTATAGATCATTCTTTTATTAATCTATAATTAGACATATTTTGAATTAATCTTTGGAATGGTTGTATGGAATTACGTCACCTTCGCTACTTCATTACCGTTGCTGAAGAACTCAACTTCAGTAAAGCCGCACTTAAACTTTATACGGCGCAACCTTCGCTGAGTCAGCAAATTAAAGATTTAGAAGAAGATGTCGGCGTTAAGCTACTCAACCGTACCAAACGTAAAGTCGAGCTAACCGAAGAAGGTGCTGTATTTTTAGAACAGGCGCGTCTGACTTTGGCGCAAGCCGACAAAGCGGTTGCCATGGCACGTCAGGTGTCACAAGCCAAACAGAAAATGCTGCGTATTGGCTTTGTTCCTGTGGCAGAAATGAAAATTTTCCCTTTTGTACTGCCTAATTTACGAGTACAAAACCCAGAATTAAAAATTGAATTGCTAAGTTTGAACAACACTGAGCAAATGAAAATGATTAAAAAAGGTGAACTCGATATCACCTTTACCCGCCACAATATCAACAGTGATGAAATTGAGAGCCAGTTTGTACTGCGTGAACCGTTAATTTTTATTTTGCCCAAAGATCATCCGTTAGCAAAATACGAACGCATTCCTGTCAAAGCATTGAATGGTATTGATTTTATTATTCCTTCGGCAGAAGCTTCGTATAATCTGCATCACCTGATTGTCGATTTTGCCAAACAGCACAACATTGAACTAAACATTGTGCAAAAAGCTGACAACATTTTATTTAATATCAACTCGATTGGTATGGGCTTGGGTTGCACCATTTTACCGGGCTATGTTGCTCCGCTAACCATGGAAAATACCGTCATCCGCCCACTTGATGTAGAACTTCCGCATTTAGATTTGTACGTCAGCTACGGCAAAAACAGCCATTCCGCTGCGGTACAGAAATTTATGGAACTGCTCACACGTGTGTTCTATTTGGACATCAACCGCGAACAATAATTCTAAAACCACTCGCGTTTTTCAACCTTTCAAAAGTGCTTGCTGCTTGATGTAGTAAGCACTTTTTTTGTGCATCCTAAATGCTAAAACAAAGCTTTAGACTTAAGTCTAAACTTATTTTTTTAATCTTTTTCTGAACTACTGCTCATTCTTACACTCAAACATTCGCATTTTTGCAGTCTGCTTTTTCCTCGCTTCGCTACCACATTTCCTGCAAATTACAACTTAAGTCTAATAAGTTAAAATAGGCACCCCATCGCTATTTTCTAAAATTAAGCCGATGATAACAGGCAGTAACACCTTTAGATTGCACATCCAGAAAGGATCAAGAATGATAAAAACACCCTTCAGCAGAATGAAAACAGGGATTCAATATCGTCCTTATTTTTTTATCAGTTTTGTGATTACCATTGTGCTGTATGCTATTTTTCAGACCCTCACTGCATGGTCATGGTCAAGCTGTTTATTGATTAGCTGGAATATCGCGATTTCCTGCTATTTGGTTTTAACCATGCGCAGTTTGTGGCACAGCGATCATGCACATATTTTACAACGTGCCCAACAACAAGATGCCAGCAAATGGCTGATTTTATTCTTGGTATTTCTAACCTTAGTGATGTGCTTTATTGCGATCATTGTCGAGGTGAATTTATTTGCACAAAGTGAGTTTGTGCGCATGGGACATTTTATTTTATCCATTACCACTATTTTATGTGCTTGGTTTTTTATGCACACCATTTTTGCGATTCACTATGCGCATGACTATTATTTGGCACTGCAACAGCAGCAAGAAGGTGGTTTGGATTTTCCCAAGACGTCGCATCCAACCTATCCTGACTTTTTATATTTCAGCTATGTGATTGGTACATCTGCACAAACCGCCGATGTCTCGATTAGCTCACAACCCATGCGGGTACTGAACACGCTACATATTATTTTGGCTTATAGCTTTAATACCACTATTTTGGCAATTTGCATTAACTTGGTCGCGAGCTTTATTCAGCACTAAATTGGGTACATAAAACATCCATAAAAAAGGATGGCAAATTGCCATCCTTTTTTACCTCACTGCGCTTAATTTACGCCACGTGCAGTTAAGTAGTTTTTAATCACAGTGTTAAATTCTTCCGCTTTTTCAACCTGTGACCAGTGACCACATTGGCTGAAAATGTGTGCATCGGCATGTGGCACAATATTTAAAATATCCCATGTACGCGATACTGGAATCACCACATCTTGCGTACCGTGAATCAGCAATACAGGCACAGTGATGTCTTTCATTTTGTCAAAGTCGAGTGGGAACTCGAAACGGTCACGGTCACGCGCGCCCACAACATCCATTAAACGGTCTGAAGCATAGTCATTTTTTGCAGAAGCAAAACGGACTTTGACCAACTCATCTGTAATCAAGTCTTTATTTACCACGAACATTGAAAGCGTCTTTTTAATGCCTTCTTCAGTCAATACAGGATTTGCATGCGCTTTGAGGGCTGCAGTCTGTTTTGCACCGCCTGTACCCATTGAGATAATACCAAGAACACGCTCTGGGTAATCCAATGCCAACTGGAATGCCAACCAGCCACCCAACGAGTTACCCACCAACCAAGTTTTTTCAATGCCCAATGCATCTAAAGTACGTACAGCATGATCTACCCATGCACGGATGCCATATTGTGTGCCCGGTGCAACCACAGTTTGACCATAGCCGATGGTATCAATGGCGATACAACGTGCTTGCTCACCAATTTGTGGCAAGTTTAACCACCAGTTTGCAGCAGCCGATACGCCTGTACCTGAACCGTGTAAAAATAGAATAGGTGTACCTTCACCCACTTCATGATAATGCGTTAATTCGCCTTCTGCTGTTTCAATCCATTTATCTTCTAAGCCAAAGAATGGATCTGTTGTATAGTCAGGGATTTGAACAGTGCTCATATATACTCCTCGTACAGTCTTTAGCTTGCGTTTGGCTCTAGGTATAGAATTTGACGTCAAGTGGACTCATTCAACATTACTTTTACAGGCTTATATTACCTGTTCACACGGCATCAACTGATACAAATTTACGATCACAACCTACAAAAAAACGATTAAACAACTCTTTGAATTTTATAAATTTAATAAAATAAAAGTCTTAATTTATATAAGGTATTTATTCAGTAAATATTAAAAAAAGAGCGACTATAAAAAGCCGCTCTAATTTTTATCTAGCTTTAGAATTTATAAGTGTAAGTCGTGGCGATACGGTGTTCTTCTAAGTCATTCGCAAAGTTAAAATTGGTATCGATGAACATATAATTAAAGCCTAAACCTTTAAGCTTACCTTCTGGCACAACATAGTTCACAATGACGTTATTTTCGTTTTCTTTACCTTCTGGCTTGCCTGCGCCCAGATCGATATTGTCACCGCGGAAATGACGTACTGTCGCTGTTAAACCAGGAACACCCACATCAGCAAAATTATAGGTATAACCCAAACTCCAAGAACGCTCATCTTTACGAATGAAGCTCGCCACAGACCAGTTGTCTAAGTAAGGCTGCGGCACCCACCCGCCCAAGGTCGGGAACATTGGGGCTTTTGTACCGTGCTCACCAAACATTTGTTGATAACCTAACTGTACAGTGTGCATCCCATTGTTGATTTTTGCACCCGCAGACACGGCCTGGCTGTCAATATTGCCATACAGCTTGTCACCCGATTCGCTGTTGTCAAAATAGCGTACATGGGTATCCAGCTTAGTTTTTTCAGCCAAAGTCGTTTTATAGTTTGCAGCGACATAATGTTGTTGATAGATGTTGGTTACATCCGCATACCAATAACTTCCACCTACTTTAGGGGTAAATTGATGATCTACTCCCACAAGATACATGCCATCGTCTGTGCTTAATTTATTCGCTTCAGCAGCAGAAAAATTATTTTGAGGGAACAACGTAAAATCTTGGTATTGGTTATCATAACGTGCATTAATACCGTCTAAATAAGCCAAAGTTAATTTAGTATCTTTTAAATCCTTTGATTCTAACCATGCACCGCTATAAGTCGTTAACAATTGACGCGATGGGTCAAAAAACACCACAGGTGACATTGGTAATAAGTCACCTACTTTTAATTCAGTTTCAGAAAATTTAACTTTTAGAGTTGCACCGACCTTACCAAAATGATCTTTTGACTCTTTACCATCATGCGGCAAAACCCAGTCTGCATTTTTATCACGACCATTGAGTTTTACTGCGTGTTGAACCAGAAGATCAGCACCCACCTGAATTACGCCTAAATCGTGATAACCCGATTTAGCATCCAAGGTGACTGCTTGTGACCATGAACCAAAGTTCCCCGCAGGGTTGTCTTTAATTTGACGATCTAAATAAAAATTCTTAAATTTAAGTTGAACATTGCTGTCGTCAATAAAATCTGCCTGAGTTGCAGCTGTCCCTAAAGTTGCTGTCGCAGCAAAAAGTGCTATCCATAAATTGTGACGATGCATGCGTTTTTCCTATTCATCCAATAAGCGAATCTGGGCATCATGCAAAACTCTTGTCATGAAAAAAATCCGACCACAGTATTAAGCTTTTCTACAAATTCAGCACTTTCTGTATCGAGCAGCTTTTTTCCAAGTTTTTTAATTCTTTTTAACGATAAAAAATTAAGCTCAAAATCCTCACTAAATGAATTTTTATTTGAATTCACTGCTTAATTTAGGCGAAAAACGCTGTTATTTTTTGCATCATGTGAAGGATTAATCTTTTTTAACTTTAAACCCATGTGTTAGCGTTATTTTCTATAAACCCAACTTATAAGAAAAACATTTTAATCAGCACAAAATTCAGCACATTTTACATCTTTCACAGCATAAAAAAGCACCCCAAACGCATTTGGAGTGCTTAATTCAAGTCTGCTTTATATTAAAAACTTAGGCTTGCATTTCACGTGCTTTAGACATAGTCAATGCCAAGTCTTCAATCATATCTTCCTGACCGCCCACCGTACCGCGACGACCAAGCTCAAGTAGAATTTCACGCGCAGATACTCCATATTTTGCTTCGGCACGTTTTGCGAACAATAGGAACGATGAGTAAACACCTGCATAACCTAAAGTTGCTGCATCACGGTCTGCACGAATTTGATGCGTCATCATTGGAATGATCAAGTCTTCAGCAATATCCTGCACTTTAAACAAGTCCACACCTGTTTCCATTTGCATACGGTTTGCGACCGCTACAAACAATTCAAGTGGTGTATTACCTGCGCCTGCACCTAAACCAGCCGAAGCCAAGTCAACACGGGTTGCACCCGCGGTCACAGCCGATACAGAGTTCGCAACGCCCATGCCCAAGTTATGGTGACCATGGAAACCAATTTCGATGTCTGAGGCGAGGTTGGCACGTAAAATACCTACGCGATCAGTCACATCTTGAGGCAACATATAGCCTGCAGAATCTGTTACATAGATACAGTTTGCACCGTAAGACACCATTTTTTGTGCTTCTTCGAGCAATTTTTCTGGAGAAGCCATGTGCGCCATCATCAAGAAGCCCACAGTGTCCATACCCAGTTTACGTGCTGCAGTAATGTGCTGTTCAGAAACGTCTGCTTCAGTCGAATGTGTCGCCACACGAATGGTTGCCACGCCTACATCATGCGCCATTCTCAAATGATCAACTGTTCCAATACCTGGCAGTAATAGTGCAGAAACTTTTGCCTGTTTCAGGTTTGGAATCACTGCTTTCAGATATTCTTCATCAGTAGCGGCTGCAAAACCATAGTTCACAGAGTTACCACCTAAGCCATCACCGTGTGTGACTTCAATTAAAGGCACACCTGCATCATCCAAAGCAGTGGCAATCGCAACCATTTGCTCTGGCGTGGTTTGATGGCGCATTGGGTGCATACCATCACGTAAAGTCATATCATTAATAATAATCTTAGACATTTTGGTATTCCTTAAGCTTCAGCAGTTTTGAAAACGTGTTCTGCAAACATTTCTGCAGTACGTGCAGCCGCTGCAGTCATAATGTCTAGGTTACCTGCGTATTTAGGCAAGTAATCACCCAAACCTTCAACCTCCAAGAAAATTGAAACACGGTTGCCATCAAAAACAGGGCCGTTTACAAGTTTGTAACCTGGTACATATTTTTGCACTTCTTTAATCATGGCATGCACAGATTCTGTAATCGCTGCCTGATCTGGCTTACCTTCTACCAAGCAGTGAACGGTATCACGCATCATTAAAGGTGGCTCAGCTGGGTTAATGATGATGATGGCTTTACCTTGTTTTGCACCGCCAACTTCTTCAATCGCGCCTGCAGTGGTACGGGTAAATTCATCAATGTTTTTACGTGTACCCGGCCCCACAGATTTAGTTGATACCGTTGCAATAATTTCACCGTATTCCACAGGTTGAACGCGAGAAACTGCAGCCACCATAGGAATTGTTGCCTGACCACCACAAGTCACCATGTTGACGTTTGGCACTTCGCCCGCTTCAAGCAATGCTTCAAGGTTCACTGGCGGTACGCAGAATGGGCCAATTGCCGCAGGCGTTAAGTCAATCATCAACACGCCAAGCTCATTCAGTTTGCGGCTATTTTCTGCATGCACATAAGCAGAAGTTGCATCAAAAGCAATTTTAATGTCATCTTCAAGTACGTGAGGAAGAAGACCATCTACACCGTCACTTGTGGTTTTTAAACCCATTTTTGCCGCACGAGCTAGACCTTCAGAGGTTGGGTCAATTCCCACCATCCACACAGGCTCTAACCATTCACTGCGTTGTAATTTATAAAGCAAATCTGTACCAATATTACCTGGACCGATCATTGCACATTTAATCTTTTTCATGCATGTACTCTCTTAGAATCTCGATTTATTCCGCAGCAAACGCAGCTGTCACTGAACCAAAGCCTTCAATTTCGACTTTAAATTCTTCACCTGGCTGTGCAACAACCATAGGACCTAAAGCACCAGTTAAGATGATGTCGCCTTTTAACAATGGACGACCACGGCGCACCATTTCATCGGCTAACCACACGGCAGCGTTTAATGGATTTGCTAAACAAGCTTTACCCACGCCTTGAGAAACTACTTCTTCACCACGGGTCATCACCATTTTGCAGTTCACCAAATCCAGATTTTCTAGCTTGACTGGTTTTGAACCTAGAACGAATGCAGCAGAAGATGCGTTATCGGCCACGGTATCAATCAAACTAATTTTCCAGTTTTCAATACGGCTATCGACCACTTCAATGGCAGGCAAGGCATATTCAGTCGCGCTGATAATATCCGCATACGTGTGTTTTTCTTTGGTTAGATCTTGGTTAATCACCAATGCAATTTCTGCTTCTACTTTTGGCTGAATCAGCAAACCTGCAGGAATCGCTTCACCATCACCATAAGCCATATCGGCAAACAACATGCCAAAGTCAGGCTGATCTACACCCAGTTGTGCTTGAACCACTTTAGAGGTCAAACCAATTTTACGCCCCACCAAACGACGACCTTCTTTTAAGGCACGTTCGGTATTCACTTCTTGAACGGCATAGGCAATATCTACGTCAGCACTTTCACCACCAAGTTCTGGGCGGATTGGCGCAATCGCAGTTTGAGAGAGTTCGGCAGTACGTAATGCTTGCGCAACTGATTCAACAACAGCAGAATTCGACATCAATGTTTCCTTAAACTGCAAAAATTGGGCATATACCCCGAGATGTTGGAAAGGTAATAATAGAAAATAGGGATGATGACCCCGATCTTGTCCATTCTCAGGACAAGCTATCCAGCTCAGAGGTATGTAAACTGATTAAGAATCGGAAAAATGGCGGGTTTATGCCAATACTTATTTTCTTTTTTTCAATAGCTATTAGCTATTAATCTATTTTTATAAAAAGCAAGCAAAACAGTTGTCTGTAGGCTATGACATTATTTTCCGAGTCATTGACTCGGCAATTCGCAGCAATCTTAAAATGTCTTAATCCTAACTTTAGACTAAAAGCTAAGCCTTTTTATGACGCTCCCAAAAGTACATAAAAAAAGAGCAACCTGAAATTTTTCAAGTTACTCTAATTTCAAATTCATCTAAATTGTTTTACTGGGTTTAACTCGCCTGACGTAAACGATATTGCTGCACTAAAAAATCATGCAAACTCGGCACATCATCTGCAATGGTTAAAGGCTGATAACGCTGCAACACCTCTACACTATGCACGCCATAACTCACGCCTACACGCGGCATAGCAATATTTTGTGCCATTTCTAAATCGTAAGAAGTGTCACCCACCATAATCGCTTGCCCGACCTGCACATCGGTACTGCTCAAAATTTCCTGCAGCATTAAAGGATCAGGTTTAGATTTGGTTTCACTTGCAGCACGTGTCGCCACAAACAAATCCTGACTTTGGGTTTGCGCCAACACTCGGTCTAAACCTTTACGGCTTTTGCCTGTTGCCACTGCCAATTTCAGTCCCAAACCTGACAACTCATTGAGCATATCTGCCACACCCTCAAACCAAGCATCGGTTTTTGAGTGTTCGACATAGTGTTCTGAATAGCACTGCAAAATCGCTTGATGCAGCTCTGGCACTTCAGGAAATAAACGCTGTGCCACTTCAGGCAAACCCAAACCAATAATACTTTTAGCCGCAGCATCGGTCAGGGGTTGCTGAAATTGTTGTGCTGCGAACTGCAAACTCGCCACAATTTGACCGACGGAATTAAATAAGGTGCCATCCCAATCAAAAATGATGAGTTCTACAGGTTTATTCATATTAGGTTCCTAAATTTGATTCGGCTTTTAAATTCCCTCGCTTTACCTTAACTCAAAAGGATAAACGACCAAGAATCAGCACATATATCACAACAAATATTCGATACGCGAAGGGCGACATGGATGTCGCCGTTTCGCTGTGGCACAGAGATGTTCCATCAGCGAAACAAAAGTTTTTTGTTACTTTTCATCTTTGAAAAGTAAGGCATAGCCTATACACCAAAAATTTAAATTAAAAACTATAAAATGTGGCTGTGAATTACCCCTAAAAACCTCATCTCCTTGTTGCGAAACAATGTTCCTCATCTTTAAAAAGAAGCAAGCTGCTATCGCACAACAGAGAGTTACAAAAATTAAAACTCAGGTGGCGCCGTCGGCTTATCCGCCTTTTGCGCTCTCAACTGCGCCACCAAACTCTGCATATCTTCAGGTAAAGGCGCTTCAATCACAGGATAGCCTGGAATTTCCAAACGCATGGCATGTAAGCACAAACGACGTGGCGCAGGACCCCGATATTCAGTTTGATGACCATATTTATCATCACCTACTAGCGGATGCCCAATACTTAAACCATGCACACGAATTTGATGGGTACGTCCAGACAATGGCGAAGCATATACCAAGCTTGCATGCATAAAACGCTCTGCCACATTCCACTGGGTTTTAGATTCTTTACCTTCTTTAGACACACGTACACGACGTTCGCCATTCGCCAATTCATAACGATGTAACGGCGCATCAATCAATTGTTTATCCAAACTCACCTGCCCTTTGACAATGGCAGCATAAGTTTTTTGGATTTTATGTTCGCGCAATAAATCTTGCAGGGTTTTTAAGGTACTGCATTTTTTGGAAATCATCACCAAGCCTGAAGTATCACGGTCAATACGGTGAATCAATTCCAAATATTTTTTACCTGTCGCAGCACGTAAGCCTTCAATCAACCCGTAGGCAACGCCACTGCCGCCATGGACTGCAATGCCCGAAGGTTTATTCACCACCATCAAGCCTTCATCTTCATAAACCACACGGCTCAATAAACCCTGTGCCACCTTGTCTGAAATTGGAGCAGCACTGTCGTCTTTTTGTTCATAGCGAATCGGCGCCACACGAATTTGATCGCCAATATTCAGTTTGGTTTCTGCTTTAATGCGCTTTTTATTGACCCGCACCTGCCCTTCACGAATCAAACGATAGATGCGACTTTTAGGCACCCCTTTTAAACGACTAAACAAAAAATTATCGATGCGTTGACCCGCTTGATGCTCATCCACTTCAAACCAAGTGACACTTTGCCATTGTTGGGTAGAATTCATACAGTTAAGAGACCTAATAAAATACTAAAATTGATTAAAAACTGATCATTTAGGCTATGCTTTACACAAGAAACATAAACTTAGCCCATAGGCAGATGATGCAAGGTTTGATATAGTCAGCGCACGGAAACCATCGTCAGTGGGTTCACGTTGAATCTTTTCAGGTTTTTCTGAAATAGAGCAATCAACCAACATCCCACTACATACGAGCAGGTCCCAAAAGAATTATGCCGACGCCGAAGGCTTATTATATCGGCAAAAAAGCAAACTGTTGCGTTTAATTGTACCTCAGGTACATAAATCAGTTTGCCTGAAAAAATATGTCGCCAACTCCAGTTGGTTTTTAAACGTAAACTGATACACATCAGATTAGTCGCACCCTGAAAACCACTTCAGGCTAAAGCGTTTGATGTATTGGATCTGCACAATTTGTAAAGATACGACGATAATTCCGTATCAAGACACTCTATCTATGAAAGAAGAGATGATCTTCGAGCAATGTGACAGTGAAAGTTACACACATCCAATACACCGCTCGTCCGCCAGTGAAGCGATCAGGTGACTTTATCCGTTTAAAGGTTAAAGCCGTATTGCCATCATCAATACGTGAATCATACACCGCAGCCCCACACAAAAAGGCCGGTAAAAAAAGCTCAGACCACAATTGGTTTTTTTGAGATCTGAGCAGTTGATCCGTGATGCTTGATGTTCGCTACGTGTCTAGCGATTTTTTGCTGTGTATCACTATTAGGTGTTACACCCATGAAACGTATGTTGATTAATGCAACACATGCCGAAGAAATTCGCGTTGCACTTGTCACTGGTCAGCGTCTTTACGATTTCGATTTAGAAAATCGTACCCGTGAACAAAAAAAATCGAATATCTACAAAGGTCATGTGACCCGTGTAGAACCTTCTTTAGAAGCCGTATTTGTTGAATACGGTGCAGGTCGCCAAGGCTTCCTGTCGATGCGTGAAATCGCAAACTCTTATTACAAAGCCGACCCTCGCCAAACTTCTAATATTCGTGAACTGATCACTGAAGGCACTGAGCTTTTGGTACAGGTAGAAAAAGAAGAACGTGGCAACAAAGGTGCTGCGCTCTCTACCTTCATTTCTTTGGCTGGTCGTTATTTAGTGCTTATGCCAAATAACCCGAAAGGTGGCGGTATCAGTCGTCAAATTTCAGGTTCTGTGCGTGAAGAACTCAAAGAAATGTTGGCATCTTTAAACGTGCCACGCGGCATGAGCGTGATTGTACGTACTGCGGGCATTGGTCGTTCACAAGAAGAATTACAGCTTGATTTACAACACTTGCTTGACCTTTGGGCGCAAATTCAAAACACCGCAAGCTCTGGCCCATCGCCAATGTTGGTACACCAAGAAGCAGGTGTGGTGACACGTGCGATTCGTGACTACTTACGTGATGATGTTGCCGAAATTTTAATTGACTCAGAACAAGCTTATAACGAAGCCTATAACTTCGTAAAAGCCGTGATGCCACGTCAGTTAGACAAGCTAAAAACCTATACTTTAAATGAGCCGCTATTCGCGCATTTTGGTATCGAAAGCCAAATTCAAACAGCTTATGAGCGTGAAGTTAAATTGCCTTCAGGCGGCTCAATTGTCATTGACCAAACTGAAGCATTAGTTTCAATTGACATCAACTCGGCTAAGTCTACCCGTGGTCAAGATGTTGAAGATACTGCGCTTAATACCAACCTTGAAGCTGCCGAAGAAATTGCGCGTCAATTGCGTTTACGCGACATCGGTGGTTTGGTGGTCATCGACTTTATCGACATGTCCAAAGATCGCAACCAACGTATGGTTGAAGCCAAACTTCGTGAAGCGACACAAAGTGACCGCGCACGCATTCAATTTGGTCAATTATCCCGTTTTGGTTTAATGGAAATGAGCCGTCAGCGCTTACGTCCATCACTTGAAGAAGCGACTGGCTACGTTTGCCCACGCTGTCATGGCACAGGCATGGTGCGTGACCTACGCTCTCTTTCACTTTCTATTATGCGTAAAGTGGAAGAAATTGCCCTGCGTGAACGTCATGGTGAAGTTCAAGTCGAAGTACCTGTTGAAATTGCAGCATTCTTACTGAATGAAAAGCGTCACAGTCTGGTTTACCTTGAGCAAACTTCAAATGTGCGTGTGACTGTATTACCTCACCCACACTTAGAAACCCCACATTACGAAATTTCGTATAATCCTGAAGGTTTTGCACCAACCAGCTATGAACGTACTGAAGCAACCCGTTCAAGCGAAAAAGAGTTGGGTTATGAATCTTCTGAATGGCATTTAGAAGAAGCCGATCAATCGCACAGCCACGCTGCTGCACCTGCGGCTGAAAAAACCTCTGCAAGAAAACCACAAGCAGCACAGCAAAATAAAGCATCTGCACAACAGCAGCCTGCACCTGCGGCAGCAACAACTACTGCAAGCCCATGTGCCTGGTTAGAAAACCTGTTTGTTCAAAAGCAAGCCAGCACCATTGATCAAGCACGTAGTGCCAACAATGCTGCAGCAGCCATTGAGCAAATGGTAAATAGCGGTGCTGTGAGCCGTGGTCAGTTTGGTCAAATTGCAACTGCGTCTACTGCCCCTGCTGCAAGCAGTCAAAATGTGTACCTTGCACCATCGACAGTGGCACAAAAAACTGAACGTGACTCTGCAGATAAATCTGCTGAACGTGAAGACAAACCGGCTCCGCGTCACAACAACAAAAAGCCGCGTCACAGCAACAACAATAACAAGCACAAAGAGCAACGTGAGCCGCAAACTCAGCACGACAATCAACAACATCAAGTGCATGAAGAAGTGGTTCAGATGTCGCGTCAGGAGCAACGTCAGGAAGCGCGTGAAAACAAACGCAATTCTCGTCGTCAGCACAGCAATGACCAAGCACCGCAGCAGCAAGAAGCTCAAAATAACAATGAGCAGCAAAATGCCGTGCCACGTCGTGACCGTCGTAACCAGCCTCGTCCAGAACGCCCAAATCGTCACCGCGACCCAAGCGTATTGAATGAGCAAGCACCTACCGCAGTGGCTTCTAATCAGCCAAAAGTGGACTTAATTGATGCACCGCGTCAAGAGTTCAACACGACGGCTTTGGTAGTGAATGTCGATCAAGCTCAAACTGAAATTGTGGCATTGAATGCTGCGCCAGTAGCGGCTGAATCAGTGACAGCAGTAGAAGCAACTGTGCTTGAAACGGTTGCTGAACCGACTCAAGCTGTTGCTGTGGTAGAGGCTGCTCCTGTTGTTGCAGAAAAAACAGCTGCACCTGCGGAAGTACAAGCACAGCCAACTGAACCTGCAAGACGTGCCAGCAATGACCCGCGTCAGCGTCGTCGTCAGCAACGTGAAGCTCAAGCACAGCAAGCAGCTGCACCAAAGTTAACACCTTCACAGGTGCCAACTTTAGCGCAATACAGCATTGGTAGCCTGATTCGCCACGTCTATGGCGAAGATTGTTCAGTCCTGATTGAACAGTTTGGTTTAATTCCAACGTTCAATCGTGCTTTGCAAAAGTTCACCGATGAATATGCGGCAACGCTTGCAACAGCTACGCCTGTGGCAGAGAAAAAACCTGTCACACGTGATGTGGAAGTTGCGAAAGCTGCACCAGAAGCAGAACCTGCACCTGTGTTAGATCTGACACCACCAAAACCTGTGTCAGATAAGCGTGTTGCCAACGATCCGCGTGAGCGTCGTCGTTTAGCCAAACAAGCTGCTGAGCAAGCCTTGGAACAAGCCAAGCAAGCACAGGCAGTAGAAAAGGCTGAAGCGGAAAGCACACCTGCAGCAGAGCCAACGACTGACGTTGTGGCAACTACCGACGCATCTGTAGAAGCAAACTCTACTGCAGAAACGTCTGTAGCGCTAAGCACAGAAGTCGAAGCAACTACAGAAGTAAACCCTGAAGTAGAGGCTACAACTGAAGTTACTCAGCCAGAGTTGAACGCGCAAGACGACCTTGCACAAACTGTCACTGAAACTGCAGCAGCGCAAGAAGAAACTGCCGTTGAAGTGGTCGCACCTGTACAAGTGGAATTAGCAGTAGATGACCCAGTCGAAACTGCTGAATCTGAACAGGACAAAGCAGAAAAAGAGAAAACTGCACGTCCGCGTCGCCCACGTGGTCGTCCACCTAAAAAAGTAACTCCGCCAACTGAGTCTTAATTCGCACTTTTGCAGCGGAATAAAAAAATCCAGTCATTTTAATGACTGGATTTTTTTTGCTACTTTAGAGCAAATGCAGTGGTGACTTAAATTTAAGCAAGTTAATTTGGTGTTAGGTGTTTTTGATTTTTAACAGCTTTTATAAAAACATCAGTCAAAGCTAAAAATTAGGTTGATTGCACTAGGACTAAGGGATTACAAAACAATAAGACGCGATGCTTTGCAGATGCAACGGATGATGACAAAAACAGGATTCTTATGTACCAGATGACAAAAAGCGATTTAATTGGCTTAACGGATGTTGCGGCAAAAATTCCGCAGTTTATGACTAAAGTGCCCCACCTGATCACAGGGTTAAAGCAAGCCTATTTACGCACACCCAATACGCCTGCAGGCTTAGGTCTTGCGTTTGAAAAAGCCGTGCATCGTAACCCGCATGGTTGTGCCTTGATGTTTGAAGATCAGCAGTACAGCTATTTGCAGCTCAACGCATGGGCTAACCAAATTGCACATTACTATTTAAGCATTGGCGCACGCAAAGGTGATGTCATTGCGGTGATGTTGGAAAATCGCCCTGAATTAATTGCCAGTGTCATTGGCTTGGCAAAAATTGGCGTTATCGCGGCTTTGGTCAATACCGCACAAGTCGCCAAAGTTTTGGCGCACAGCATCAATTTAGTCAAACCAATTGCCGTGATTGTGGGGGAAGAATGTCGCCAAGCCATTGCCGATATTCGCCAAGAACTTGAGCTTGCAGAAAATCGTCTGTATTGGTTTGCAGATCAAAATACCCGTACCGATGCCGGCACTGCGCCTGAAGGTTTTCAAAATTTAGCGCAATGCATTGCATCATTCCCAAGCTTTAATCCTGCCACCACACAGTCGGTACAGGGCAAAGATGGGCTGTTTTATATCTATACCTCAGGTACAACAGGCTTGCCTAAAGCGGTGATTTTCACCAATAGCCGTTGGACGTTGGCTTATGGTACCTATGGTCATGTCTTGGGTTTAAATCAGGATGATGTGATGTACTGCACTCTGCCGCTGTACCATGCCACAGGTATTGTGGTGTGCTGGTGTGGCGTAATTGCAGGCAGTGCCACCTTTGCCATCCGTAGAAAATACTCCACTTCATGCTTCTGGCAAGATGTACACAAATTCAATGCCTCTGCGATTGGCTATGTGGGCGAATTGTGCCGTTATTTAATGGATGCGCCTGCTTCTGATTTAGAGCGTGGGCATCGTGTGACCAAAATGATTGGCAATGGCATGCGTCCTAATATTTGGAGCAAATTCAAAACACGCTTTGGCGTTCAGGAAATTCTGGAACTGTATGCGTCTAGCGAAGGCAACGTCGGCTTTAGCAATGTGTTTAACTTTGACAACACGGTTGGTTTTTCACCGACACCTTATGCGGTCATTCAGTTTGATAAAGAAAAAAATGAACCCGTACGCGATGCCAAAGGCAAATGCATGAAAGTCAAAAAAGGCGAAGTCGGCTTATTGATTGGAAAAATCACCCGTCGCTCACCGTTTGATGGCTACACCGACCCTGAAAAAAACAAGGCGGTGATGATGCAAAACGTGTTTAAACAAGGCGATGCCTATTTTAACACGGGCGATTTAGTCCGCGACATTGGCTTCCGTCACGCCCAGTTTGTTGATCGTTTAGGTGATACCTTCCGCTGGAAAGGTGAGAACGTATCCACCACAGAAGTAGAAAACATTGTCAGTGACTATGAAAAAATTGCTGAAGCTGTCGTGTATGGCGTTGAAATCCCACATACCAATGGTCGTGCAGGTATGGCTGCGATTACCTTAAACGAAGGCTGCCAGTTAGATGAACAAGACTTGCGTCAAATGCTGGTGGAGTTTAAAAAAGCAATGCCCGCTTATGCAGTACCCGTTTTTTTACGCATTCAAAAGCAAATGCAAACCACAGGTACATTTAAATATCAGAAGAACACCCTGAAAACTCAAGGTTTTGATTTAAAACAGTGTGATGAAAAAATTCTGGTGTTATTGCCAAACCAATCTGCTTATTGCGAGCTGACCCAAGAAATTTACGACAATATTCAACAGTATCAATATCGCTTCTAAGCCACTATGTTGCCTATTTTTTGATTAGATACGACAAATTTGTTGCATTTATAATCAAACATAGGCAACTTTTTTATTTTTTACTTGCGCTCGCTTCATATCTTGCTACAATACGCTCCATCAAACGAAGTGGTGCTTAAAACCCTCTGGTTTTTCTTGCACTTCACAATCAAGCCTGCTTGATTGCTGGTTCAGGGTCGTTAGCTCAGTCGGTAGAGCAGCGGACTTTTAATCCGTTGGTCCCGCGTTCGAATCGCGGACGACCCACCATTTCCTTGATCAACCTTAGATGGGTCGTTAGCTCAGTCGGTAGAGCAGCGGACTTTTAATCCGTTGGTCCCGCGTTCGAATCGCGGACGACCCACCATCTTCTTCAAGGTTGATACTTTAAAAATGATCATCGTCATTTTTACTCCTCTGGGTCGTTAGCTCAGTCGGTAGAGCAGCGGACTTTTAATCCGTTGGTCCCGCGTTCGAATCGCGGACGACCCACCATTCCTTCTAAAAAATCTTTAAATTACCAGTCATCACAGCACTGTTCTGTGGATCGTGCAGTTTCGTAATTTACTATAGAATTCCCGTATTCTGCCCTGTTTGACTAACACTTTTATCCACTACACCTTGCTCAATTCAGTTGTAGACGATGTGCCATCATTGATAAATCATACTTTACACATCCCAAATAAAAACTTGATGTAAAAAAACAAAAGCCCAAAAGTTTTTCACGAATGGGCTAAGAATTGAATGAGCGAATAATTAACTTGCTCTGATTAAATGATAGTTTTGCGAAGGTAAGGGATTGCTTTTAAAGTATTCACGATTATTTTCTGTTGCAATCGCAATTTTGTTTTTATCCATAATTAAATTATGGTCTTGATCAACATTATAGTAAAAGTTCACCCCAGAGGCGCGTGCCACCACAATTTGATGCGCGTCTTCATCATAGAACCATAAATCTTTGCGGTATTTTTTTTTATTGTCGTAACTGATTTGCCCCGCATTGACAAAAATACGATGCGCTGTCCCATCAGGCAATAAGGTCAAAATATAATCGACTTTTCCGCGTTCGCACATAACAAACTTATCTTCACAGCTAATCTGAATGGTATAGCGTCCCACATAAGTTAGATGATTCTCGGGAATATGATGTTCCGTTGCAGCCGTTTGTATGGGTGCGGTTGCCTGCCCTGCTACTTCAGTCAGTCTTTTGGTTTCTACCTGTTCTGTATATTTTTGCACTGCAGCTTGCTCAAGTTGTGAATCATCGCATCCAAGCAATGCCACTGCACTCCATATAGAAACTGCGCAAATATTTAATTTAGCCGACACACTATCCCTCATATAGAGTGACCAGACCGAGTATTCAGTCCTATTCAAACCACCGAATAGACAGCTCAATGTAAGGCATGCTTTTCCTCAATCCTTTGTGGTCAAGCGCTTACTCTGCCCATCGCTTCTCTCTGATATTTTAGGTGGATGCTGGTTTAAGCAACACCAAAAGTTACATAACTTTACTAATTGCCTTGCTCACCGCCCTTTAAAAACCCAAGTGCATCACCATTTTTATTCTATATACAGATGATGTGCTGTGAAGCTAAACATCGGCATGTATTTATTTTGAATTTTAGATCTCTTAAGGAGAATTAGATGGCCAATGTTGGTTTATATCGCTCTAACCGCTCAAATATGATTGCTGGGGTCATGGGTGGTATTGCTGAACGTTTTGGTTGGAACGCAAATTTACTGCGCTTAATTTTTGTGATTGTTTCCGTGATGAGCGCTGCCTTTCCTGGCATTTTGGTGTATTTGGTGTTGTGGTTGGTGATCCCTAAACAAAACCAGTCGAATACAACAAACTATACTCAGGGCTACACAAGACCTGTGCGCACGGTCAATCCTGATCAAGACCGATAAACGGTATTGAAATTTTAAAGACTGACCATATTTAAAGATTCATAGGCTTGAATCATTTACCGATTCACTTGTAGACACCACCCTATTCACACAACTTTCTTCTTTTTCGCTACGATTGCTCCCCCAAGCATCGTAGCTTTTTTTTGCCTTTCAACCTGCAATATATTTTAAAAGTCACAGCATTTCAGGATTGAGTCGTGTTGAATACACATCGACAATGCGAGTCTATTAATTGGTCTTTACAGCAAGCTGTTGATTCAAGACGGCAATCATATCGGCACGGCTAATGATCCCCACCAAACGCTGCTGCTCTACCACAGGAATGTAGTTAAAAGAGCGCTCGACAAAGTACGGCACAAGGTCTTGAATACTTTGTTGCGGTTGCACCGTGACCACTTGGCGTAACATGATATGTTTCACTTGATGTTTCCAGCTATACGGCAAATCTGTTGCGTGTTTAAACCATTCCACTACTTCATACAGCGCCAAAGTTCCAACCAAATGTTGCTCTGTATCAATGACAGGTAAACTCATTAAATTCATGTGTTTGAATTTTTCTAAAGCACTGTGAATATCCTCATCTTGCTGCAAACTGACCACATCTTTACTCATAATATCGGCACAAGTCAGTGCTTGAGTTTGTCGTTCACTGGCTTTGTGTTGCGCTTCTAAAATGATTTTTTGTAAGTCGTATTCACTAATATCTAGCAACTGGGTTTGTGCATCTAAAACATCTTGAATATCTTGCGGCTGAATAGTGGCTTTTTGAGTAGGCGTTGGGTCTTGGGTACGTTGATTCAACTGTGGCGTTTGAGGATAAGGCTTGCCAATCATGCGGTTAAATACAATTGCAATCACCATCAGCAAAACTGAATTAAGCAGCACAGGATAAAAGATGAAGTGATAACCCAGCTCACGCACGGCATCTCCGCCAAGCACTGCGGTAATGGCCACTGCTCCACTCGGTGGATGCAGCGAATCGGTGGTCATCATCAAGAAAATAGATAAAGCCACAGCCACACTAAAGGCTTCGGTTAAATTTGGAATATATAAAGCACAGCTCACGCCCATAATTGCTGCAATACTGTTCCCAACTACAATATTCCACGGCTGCGCCAAAGGACTGGCAGGCACAGCAAACAACAATACCGAAGATGCACCCATTGGCGCGATATACCATGCGTTAATATCGCCCAACACCCACCAACTGATCAGGGAAGATAATGCCAAACCCAATAATGCGCCCAAACCACAAAGTAGGCGTTCTTTTAACGGCAATACTTTAAAATTGGGTTTCAGCGTATTCAGCCAATCAAGTTGTGAATGAAACACGGGCAGGCAATCCAGTGGTGACAATTGGACAAGATTATAAGGCAATCATTCAGTAAGATGTATTTGTTTTATATCTTTCATTTATCAGTGAATTTGTAAAACCCCAAACAACCAACCGCTAGTTGTGCTTTAACCTTTGCCAGCACCCCGCAAAATCCTTATAATTGAGCACAATTTTTCTCTAATTTTAAGTGGATGACCATGAGTCGCGCCATATCGCATATTGATACCTTTCAAGGCTTAATTCTTGCCTTACAAAACTACTGGGCGGAGCAGGGCTGCGTCGTTTTACAACCTTACGATATGGAAATGGGTGCAGGGACATTCCACACTGCCACTTTCCTACGTGCTTTAGGTCCAGAAACATGGAACGCGGCGTATGTACAACCATCTCGTCGTCCTAAAGATGGTCGTTATGGCGAAAACCCGAACCGCTTACAACACTACTATCAATTTCAGGTGGTGCTGAAACCAAACCCAGACAACATTCAACAGTTGTATTTAGATTCTTTAAAAGCAATTGGAATTGACCCATTGGTGCATGACATTCGCTTTGTAGAAGATAACTGGGAATCTCCAACTCTTGGCGCTTGGGGCTTGGGTTGGGAAGTATGGCTAAACGGCATGGAAGTGACTCAGTTTACTTACTTCCAGCAAGTCGGTGGTGTTGAGTGCTACCCTGTAACAGGCGAAATCACCTACGGTCTTGAACGTCTGGCAATGTACTTGCAAGGTGTAGACTCAGTTTACGACTTGGTTTGGACTAAAGGACAGTTTGGTACTGTAACGTATGGCGATGTGTTCCATCAAAACGAAGTTGAACAATCGACCTATAACTTTGAATACGCACCTGTAGAAAAAATGTTTGAACTGTTTGACTTCTATGAAGTAGAAGCGAGCCGTTTAATTGCAGCAGAATTACCGCTACCTGCTTATGAGCAAGTGATTAAAGCATCTCACTGCTTTAACCTCTTGGATGCGCGCGGTGCAATTTCTGTGACTGAGCGTCAGCGTTATATTTTACGTGTCCGTACTTTGGCACGTTCTATTGCACAAAGTTATGTGGCTGCACGTGCAAAATTAGGCTTCCCAATGGCTGAACCACATTTACGTGATGAAGTCTTGGCACAATTAAAAGCACAGGTTGAAGCGGAAGCCAAAGCGCAAAATACTGAGGAAAGCAAATAATGTCTAAACATACAGTTTTATTTGAACTCGGTTGCGAAGAACTCCCACCGAAAAGCTTAAAAACCTTACGTGATGCACTACTTGCAGAAACTGAAAAAGGTTTAAAAGATGTAGGCTTGGCTTTTGATGCAATTGAAGCCTATGCAGCACCACGTCGCTTGGCACTTAAAATTGTCAATGTAGATGGTGCGCAAGCAGACACCCAAAAACGTTTTGATGGTCCTGCTGTTCAAGCCGCCTATGATGCTGAAGGCAAACCAACCAAAGCCCTTGAAGGCTTTATGCGGGGTCAAGGTATTACGGTAGATCAAGTCTCTACTTTCCAAGCAGGTAAAGTTGAAAAAGTCTGCTACCTAAAAGATGTGAAAGGTCAAAGTCTTGATGCATTGTTGCCACAAATTCTACAAACTGCTTTGGACAACCTGCCAATTGCAAAACGCATGCGCTCTGCTGCGAGCCGTACTGAATTTGTGCGTCCAGTTAAATGGGTCGTTTTACTTAAAGATCATCAAGTAATTGAAGCAACGATTCAAGATCATCAGGCAGGTAATGTCACTTATGGACACCGTTTCCATGCACCTGAAGCTATCACTTTAACGCATGCCGATGAATACTTAGCGAAGTTAAAAGCTGCTTACGTTGTAGCGTCGTTTGAAGAGCGTCAAGCTATCATCGACCAACAAGTAAAAGCATTAGCGGATGAAGTGAATGCGATTGCAATTGTTCCTGCGGATCTACGTGACGAAGTCACTGCACTGGTTGAATGGCCGGTAGCTTTACGTGCCAGCTTTGAAGAACGCTTCCTTGCCGTTCCTCAAGAAGCCCTGATCACTACCATGCAAGATAACCAGAAGTATTTCTGTCTGGTGAATGCTGAAAACAAATTACAGCCTTACTTCATTACCGTTTCAAACATTGAGTCTAAAGATCCGACTCAAATTATTGAAGGTAATGAGAAAGTGGTTCGTCCACGTCTGTCAGATGCTGAGTTCTTCTTCCTGCAAGACCAGAAACAGCCATTAGCTTCTCGTAAAGAGAAACTGGCCAACATGGTATTCCAGGCACAACTGGGTACTTTGTGGAACAAGTCTGAACGTATTGCTAAACTGGCTGTCGCACTTGCTCCGATTACGGGTGCAAAAGCTGAAGATGCTGAAAAAGCTGCCCTGCTTGCAAAATGCGACTTAACTTCTGAGTTAGTAGGTGAATTCCCAGAACTTCAAGGCATCGCGGGTACTTACTACGCACGTCTTGAAGGTGAAAATGATGAAGTGGCTGAATCTTTAGGTGAGCAATATTTACCTAAATTCGCGGGTGACGTTCTGCCTAAAACCAAAACGGGTACAACGATTGCCCTTGCAGACCGTTTAGACACGCTCACAGGTATTTTTGGTATTGGTCAAGCGCCGACAGGTTCTAAAGACCCATTTGCATTGCGTCGTTCTGCGATTGGTATTTTGCGCCTTGTAACAGAAAACGGTTTAGATGTTTCAATTGAAGACTTAATTAAGCTGGCATTGGCTGCTTATGGCGATGTATTAAAAGATCACGACAAGACTTTGGCAGATGCTGTTGCATTCCTTGAAGGTCGTTACCGTGCGAAATACGAAGACCAAGGCGTTGCAGTAGATGTGATTCAAGCCGTTCAAGCTTTATCACCAAAATCTCCACTAGATTTTGATAAACGTGTCAATGCGGTAAATCACTTCCGTGCCTTGCCTGAAGCGGCTGCATTGGCTGCTGCAAACAAGCGTGTTGCCAACATTTTAGCCAAAGAAACCGCACCTGAAGGAAGCGTCATTGAAGCTAACTTGGTGGAAGATGCAGAAAAAGCATTATTCGCGGAACTTGCGAAAATCACACCTGTGGTGGAGCCATTATTGGCAGCAAAAGACTACACCACCGCACTCTCTCAATTGGCTGCATTGCGTGCGCCTATTGATGCTTTCTTTGACAGTGTCATGGTGATGGCAGATGATGCAGAGTTGAAAGCCAACCGCTTACGTTTACTTGCGCAGTTACGTGATTTGTTTACACGTGTTGCAGATATTTCAGTACTTCAGCACTAAGTTATGATTGAAAAACCCGCTTTAAAGCGGGTTTTTTATTTCATACTTTTCATCAATTTCTACCATTATTGTTTTGAAATAGTCATTTTTTTCATCAAGATAAAAATTGCATATACGTGCTGTACGCTCATCATTCTCCAGCATTGATTTTCTCATTAATTCAATTGCGACTAGATAATCTTCAATTTCATTAAACCAGTCTTCATCCTGCAATAATCTATTTTCTAAAGACTGTTTTAACTCTAGATATTGCTTATGAATATTGTCTAAAGCCGTATAAGCAAAGAGCTTATTCTGCTCATCATAAATACTATGAATTTTTTCGTACCAATAAGAAATCGGCAGCAAATCAACTAATTTTTCATTTTCAAATTTCTTTTTAACTTCATTTTCCATAACAATTATTTCTTTATTTAGTCTTTTCAACAGAACAATTACTTCATCTAGTTGCTTCTTAAGTAATTTATGAATAGAAATTTCTTCATAAACAGTATCTTCTGCTTTTTTTGAATATCTCAGTAAGTCAAAGCCCAATTTATTAATAGTAATACGAGAAATAAAATTGTTAAATTCGTTCTTATCTTTCTCGCTTCGTCCTCCTTCATTATTCAGAATTGTATGACCAATCGAAGCATTCCTAACCTTACGAATCTTTTTCAGCTCACTAGTTGTTTCCCACTGAACTTCGAATACGTCATATAGATGTTTCAAACTATCTTGTTGAAGAATAAAACATTGCAAAATTCCATAACAATAAATGTATTTCAGCCCTGTTTCTTTAGGAAATTCTGTTTGAAAATAATCCTTAAAGGCTATGGAAGTATCTCCCAATACATCTAAAGCACTACATAGCATCCACCACTTGTGTTTATCATTTAATAATTGGTGATGAAGAACCCCACGATTAATACGATCACGCAGCTGATCTTCTAAATTTTCTATTTGATCTAAAGAACCTAGTAAGTGATCCATACTTATATCAATGCGAGGATAGTCTTGTTAAAAAATTAGTTTCCAAATCATAGGCAATTTCATCTGAATTGCCTATACTCAATCTAACAACACTCAACAAGAAAACGAGCTTATGAAACTTAAAACACTCATTTTATCGGGTTTAACTTGCCTTTCTCTTAGTGCGTGTACTTCTGCACCTGTCATTCCACAGCTCACTGCAGGTGTTTTACAAGAAGTGAAAAATATTGAAGTTTACCCAGACACTGTCAATAACAGCGCCAAACTCACAAAATTTATTGATAAATGCGTGATCGAATTTACAGGCACGCTGCAAGCAGGTCGTTCTATTGAACAATGGGCATTTAAAGGCAATAGCTTAATTTCAGCAGGTTCTGCAACATTTGCACAAGATGGGACCAGCACTGCAGAGAATTTTGACTTGCACGATGCTACGGTACAAAAAAACTTCATTAGCTTGCGCAGTCACTTCCATAAAGATGCACTTGCACAATGCAACTAAACTATAAACTGCCTAGAATGTATCATGATGTAGCAAGATTGTTGGACTTTCAATATAAATACAGCATCGCTTGATATTTCAAACTAAGATGATAAAAGCAGTGTAGCCATTATTGCCCTGCTTTAAAAACTCTCCAGAGTAACAAGACCCACAATTTTATGTGGGTCTTTTTCTTTAAGCTTGCAATGCTGCTATGATTTTAAACACTTTAAATTTCACCTAAAAACACATCATACTTATGAAAAATAAACACTGCAGTTCATCTAGGCTTTATACAATGCAGTACATTTTATTCAAAACCTTTCAACGACCAGTATTCGGCATCCTAAGAGGCGCAGCACAATGAAAAAGATCAATGTCAGCATTTGTATTGGACTATTACTCAGTAGTGCTTCGGTGTGGGCACAAAATAGTGATGCGCAAATTCAAAGCAATAAACCAATTCAGCCTTATGCAGACAATCCAAACCTTTTGCATGTTTGGGCATATAAAACTCAGGAAGGTGTGATTCAGGCAGCACAAAAAGTCGGTGAAGTAACCGAAAAAAGTATTGAAAAAATTCGCCCATCGGCACATCAAGCTTTAGACAACGCCAAACAATTGGGCAGTCAGGGTGCGGCTCAAGCCAAACATACTGGGCAGCAACTTGCCAACAATGTAAATACTAAAATTCAGGAAACCAAAGAAGTGATTACAGGACAAAGTGATCATGCCGTGCCTATCTATCAAGCACCATTAAGCGCGCCTTCGCAGAATATCGCCCCTGCAGCCACCATTGCCGCACCTACTCAAGAAGCACAGACTCAGGCTGCACCAAGTACAGAGGCTGAAGAAGAAATTAAAGTGATTAAGCTATAATTTTTTTGATTTATTGGTTTGCTCAAAATTATAAAAACAACTCAGTGCAAATAAAAAAGCCTGCATTTAATCTGCAGGCTTATTCATGTGATAGCGTATCGATTTTTGAATTTGTCGGAATACATAAGCGCCTAATCCCAACAATACCAACAAACCTAAAGCAAAAAATAGATAAGCCTTCGGCTCAGGCGCATCTGCAAACAAAGTCGCAGATAAAATGAAACTGGACAGCAAAACAAGCACAGCAGGCATCAACAACTTGGTCATACATACTACCCTTGGAATGATCAACAAAACCATGTTTTAAGATCATCTTAGCCCAATGGCAAAACAATACAAGTGTCTAAAGTTTAAACCATCTAAATAATGGATCAAACTTTGCAGCTTACTGTTCCAGTTCTAGGGTAAATTTGGCAGTATCTGGCAAATCTTCCACAAAGTCATTGCCGCCAAACTCATCACTGCTCAGGTTCAAATCTTTATAGCTCAACACAAAATAGTCGCTATATTTTTTCAATATTAGTGGGTGCATGCCTGCAGCAAGTGCATCTTGTTCCTTGCATAGTTTCATGACATGACGATCATTCATACTAATTAAATAGCGTTCATCATTCAGATAAATTTGCACCAAACCACTGCCCTTTGCATAAATAGGAATCAGGAATTTATGGTTTAAGGCAATTGCATGTGCGGCATAGCTCTCAATTTTTTGGCTGATGATGTTAAACACCAAACCATGACCAAAATGGTCGAGCAAGACATTACGATTTTCATACGGTAACTGAATTTGTAAGCCAAGTTTGTTTAAATCGTGCTGATCGACCTGTTTATTGCTAAGCAAGGAGCGAATCAGGTTTTGTTTCAACTTGGCATCAAAAAAGTTACTGTCTAGCTGTAAGTTATTGTATTTTAAAATACGACCTAAAGACCAGCGATGGTTCGGCAAGACATTTTCAATCACTTTACGATAGTAAAACTTGCTGTTCTTTTTCACCTTGCGAATTTTTTGGTAAAAGAACGGCGCATCAAAAGGATGGGTTAAAAAGTCATTCAGTAATTCAGAGTTGGCTAAAATTGCAATTGCATCATGCCCTGTAAATGGCAAATGTAAGGTATGTAAATGCGGAATTAAAGGCTGAATTTTTAAATAATGCCCACGATCTTCAGCATAATATTGGTCATAGACCACAATATATTCACGCTGTGCCGATACATCTTGCGCTTGAATGCGCATATTGGCATTTAAGTCTGCATGATAAAACATGTTATAGCGTGGGTCATGAATATCTTCAGGGTCAATTGAATATTGCGGCACCAAAGCCACAATGCGGTTTAAATCCAGCAAATTGGAATATTTAATTGCCGCATAGCCACCCATTGAGCCGCCATAGCCCACGCGAATTTTAAACGGAGCAATCAGGTCTTGAATGGCTGCCAACATGGCACGCATAGAAGCTTCAGGAAACCATGATTTTTCCTTAGGCATGACCCCAATCACATTAAAATGAAACTTTTCCAGTGATTTTTCGGCATTAATAGACGTTCCTTTGGCCCGTGTAATTAAATCGCCAAAAGAAAAAATCAGCTCCTGAGATGAGCCTTTCATGAAAATAGCGCGGATATGTCCGTCTTCAAAAATTATGTGTTTGTCCATTCCCACACCGGCGCCAAGGCGCTGAATTAAACCGTTACTTTAAACTTGAATACCCTGTACGCAAGTCCAAAAGTGAATATGTTATTTTATAGATGCACAGCAGATTAAAAATCGCAAAATATGACACAATCTCTACATCCTGCCGCACAACAAGGTTTTGCTTTAGGGGCAAACCTATATCAACAAGTTCGTCCCAGTTACCCGCAAGAAGTCAATGTTTTCCTGCAAGATCAGCTCCAAGTTCCACTTAATAGCAATATTGTAGACTTGGGTTCTGGCACAGGAAAGTTCCTGCCACATTTGCTCAAACTGACAACTCAGCTTATAGCGGTAGATCCGATTGCCAGCATGTTAGCCGAATTAGAACAACTTTACCCACAAGTTAAGACAATTCAAGCACGAAGTGAGCAATTACCACTGCACGATCAATGTGCAGATTTGGTGAGCTGTGCGCAATCTTTTCATTGGTTTGCCAATCTGCAAAGTTTAAAGGAAATTCACCGAATCTTAAAACCGCAAGGTCATTTGCTGTTAATTTGGAATCAACGTGATATTTCAGTCAATTGGGTCAATGCACTGGCAAAGATGATTTTGCCTTTTGAGGGCGATACACCGCGTTTTCACAATCAGGACTGGCGTCAGGTATTTGCCGATACAGATTTATTCCAACTTACTCACGAGCAGAAATTTCATCACACGCATGTTGGTACAGTTGAACAAGTCGTGTCTAAGCGTTTGCTTTCGACCAGTTTCATTGCTGCAATGCCAACTGAACAGCAACAACAACTCAAAACACAATTTGAACAATTAGTATTAGAATATACGAATAAGCATGTGCAAGATGAAATTGAATTTCCCTATTGCACACATTTGTATGTCTATCAAAAAGTTGAATGAGAGGGAGCAAATAAATGCAAATAACCTTTAAACACGCGATTGCTCCCTTAACAATTTTTTTGGCGTTCTCCCTCAGCGCTTGCGAGCGCAGCAAAGTAGAACATGCAGACAAACTCAGCCCTGAAGATCAAATCATGCAAACTCAGGTCGAGCAAGCCGCGATTCAGCCCTTTGAAATGACTGCGGATGACCCGCATGATATTCAATTGCTGATGGATTATGAACAACGCCATGACCAAATGAGCAATGATTTGGAAGATGAGTTAGAACGCTTGCATGAAAGCCAACAACTCGATGCTGCATTTGCACAAAATCGCCTGCAGGACAACATTCAATCTGCCTTGAGTATGCTCAAAGAACTGGATTTAAAGACACCGCAAGGGCGTTATATTCAAGGCCTAATGAGTCATTATTGGGAACAGCAAGCGCAATATCTAGCAACTCAAAATACAACTTCTGCACCTTATCCTGTCAGTAAAGAACAACGTCAGCAAGGCTTAGCAGACTTGCTACAGGCGCAGCAACAACTAGAACATTGGCGTGGGCAATATCCACAACTTGATGAATAACGTGTTTTACGGACGCTGCTGTAAATACTGATGCACTCCTTCAGCGGCAGCGCGTCCTGTAGCAAAACAGGCTGTCAGCAAATAGCCGCCCGTTGGCGCATCCCAATCCAGCATTTCACCACAGAGAAAAACGTGTGGATTGGAATTTAACTGCAATTGTGCAGATAAAACCTCACGTTTGACTCCGCCCGCACAGCTAATTGCTTCTTCAATAGGACGAAAACCCTTTAAAGGCACCGTTAAATTTTTAATCTGCTGCGCCAATTGCATAGGTTGCTGCCAAAGGGCTTTATCCACCAACTCACGCACGACTGCAGACTTCACGGCATCCAAACCTGCCTTACGCCAAATATTGCTTACAGACTGTTTTTTGGAAGGTTGCAACTTTTGGTAGAGTTGCTCAACGGTTAAATCGGGTAGCAAATCGAGTTGTAACTGCAGCGGTTGTTGAGCGTGCTGCAACTGTCGCAATGCTCGCCCTTGCTTATAAATTAAGCCACTTTCCAAACCATAATGGCTAATCACAATATCGCCCATGCTCGCTTCAGCGCCTTTCACCCATGCTTGCACACGTTTTAAAGGTTGTCCAAAAACTGGCTGCATATAGTTAGACCAGTGACATTCCACCCCTGCATTGCTGGCTTGGAAAGGCTGAATTTCATTGGCAGATAACCAACGCTGCCATGCACCATCACTACCCAATTTCGACCACGACACTGCCCCACATGCCATCACAATGGCGGCAAATTGCTGTTGTTCAATGTGACCTGTACTTAGATTTTGAATACTGAGTTGATTATTATTTAAATCACATACCTGATGCCGATAATGAAACTGCACGCCTGCATCAACCAAGCGTTTTAACCATGCGCGCAGCAAAGGTGCGGCTTTCATTTCTTGTGGGAAAATCCGCCCCGATGAACCTACATAAGACTGAATCCCTAAACTCTGCATCCAGTTTTGAATCCAAGCCGCATCCCATTGTTGAATCCACGGCGCCAACCATTCCGTCTGATCATAACGCTGAACAAATTGTGCAATCGGTTCGGCATGTGAAATATTCAGACCTGTTTTACCCGCCATCAAAAACTTACGTGCCGCTGAAGGTTTCTGCTCATAAACATGCACATCATAGGCATACTGGCTCAGCACTTCGGCAGCCATTAACCCTGCTGGCCCTGCTCCTATAATTGCAATGCGCTGTTTCATGCCTGTTTACTCAGTTGTTGCACTTGAATCTGCAAGCGCTTTCGCCTCAACTGCAGCAGGTGTTAAAGTTGGCTGCTGTCCTTGCAAAGGCTGAAAATCATCAAAACGGGTTGTATAAGCTACTGGTTTGGTGATCAACAGTTCCTGACAACGCTCGCCACGTGCTAAATATTTGATTTCAAAGTGAGTGCGTGCTGAATCTACTGGAACATCCTGCTGAATAAATGGCAACTTCCACACTTCAATCAGCTGTTGCTGTGCTTCTGCAATATATTCAGGAATATTACTCACCAAAGTAATGCTGCCACCTGCTTTTAAGCGTGACAATAAAAACTCAAAAAACGGCATATTCAACCAACGCTGGGTGGCATTATGCGGTTCTGGATTCGGATATAAAATAAAGAATTGCTCGACTTGAGCAGGAAATAAAGCATGCACAATCCATGGAATCGCATCGGCATGAACAATCTGTAAGTTCTGCTGACCTTCAAGCTGATGCTGTTTTTGCATCGCCAAAAATTTTTCACGGGTGCGCTCAATTGCAATTAATTTTTTATCGGGATGTTGCCCACTAAATAATAAAGCATGCTTGCCTTTTCCCGCACCAATTTCAACACAAATCGATTCATTGGCAATGGCTTGAAAATCACGAGGGGCATGCATACGCTGGGCTTGAAATTGACGAATTGGCATAATCAGATCAAACTTACAAAATTCGGCACAAGTCTATCAAGTCAGGTGCTATTTGCCTAATCCAATCCTGCATTTTTCATTTGGAGTTGATCATGCCACGCACTTTTCCTTGCCCTCGTTGTGGTGAACCTTCGCAATGGGAAAACAATCCATTTCGTCCTTTTTGTTCTGAGCGTTGCAAGCTCATTGATTTAGGCGCATGGGCAAATGACGAGTATCGTTTACCCACCCAAGATGCTCCGCAAGCAGAAAACTCTGAGGAATAAGCAATAAATTTCCACGCCAAATATTGCCTAAAACTACACACAGTTTCATGGAATTTTTCACATTTTTGCAAAAATTGTTCAAAATTTTGTTGCTTAATAATGGCTTAAAAAAGATAAGCTGCACTTTATAATCGTGCCGCGTGTAGAACATACGGCATTGAATAAAAATTAAACAACAACAAAAATTTTAGGAACACAACACCATGGAAGCATTTCTTAAAGGAATTTTAATGCTCAGTATTTTACTCGCCACCAGCAGCTTGGGTTTAGGTCTTTATACACATGATCTTTTAATGCTCAGTATTGGTATTTTATTTGCATTCTTCGCCATGCTATTTGCTCTTGAAAGCAGACAAGTCTTAGGAAACCCTTTCCGCAAATAAAAAAAAGTCAGTATAAACTGAATTTTAGGTGATCTTTTACTATTAGATTACAGCACAAGACTTAACCTGCTTGCCCCGCCACAAAAGGGTTGTTCTGTTTTTCAAATCCAATGGTACTGATGGGACCATGCCCCGAAATAAACTGAGTGTCATCGGGCAAACTAAAACATTCGCGCTGAATTGAATCTAGCAATTGTTGATGATTCCCACGTGGAAAATCGGTGCGTCCAATCGAGCCTTTAAATAGCACATCGCCTGTCCACAAGACGCCATATTTTGCATTATAAAACATCACATGGCCTGGGGTATGCCCTGGTGCATAACGCACTTCAAAGCTTTCTTGACCCAATTGCAGCACTTCACCACCCTCTAACCACTGTGTAACCGTGACTTGTTCAGGGATAGGAAAACCATAACGTGCAGACACTTCTTGCAGTTGATCTAACCAAAAAGCATCTTCTTTCTGTGGACCAATCACAGGAACATTCCAGTAATGTTGCAACGCACCAACAGCCCCCGCATGGTCTAAATGTCCATGAGTGAGCCACAAAGCTTTCACCGTTAAACCCAACGCTTCAACTTCGGCTTTCAGCTTTTCAGGCTCACCGCCTGCATCAATCAAAATTGCTTCTTTGCTTTCTGCATCCCACACAATCGAGCAGTTTTGCTGAAAAGCGGTGACGGGAACAATTTTGACTTGCAACATGGTGGCGAACCTCAAAAATTAATGGCTTAGGTTAAGCTTTACAGCATCAAGATTAGCTTGAAGTAAATGTTTGAGCAAATCCAAATGATCGGCACGGGTATTCAGTGCAGGAATATAGGCATATTCTTTGCCACCTGCTTGTAAAAACAATTCTGCGTTTTGAATTGCCAATTCTTCTAGCGTTTCCAAACAATCTGCAGAAAAAGCAGGACTCATAATTTGCACCGACTTCACGCCCTGCTGTCCCCATTCTTCAAGTAAGACATCGGTATAGGGTTTGACCCATTCTTGTTTGCCAAAACGTGACTGGAAGCTAATTGCCCACTGATCATCATTTAAATTTAAAGCATCGGCAAGCAATTTGGCCGTGATCCGACAACGCTCTGCATACGGATCACCCTTATCGGCATACGGCTGTGGAATGCCATGAAACGACATCAATAATTTTTCTGCCACACCATGCTCGGCTTGAAATTCACGCACACTTTGCGCCAACGCCTGAATGTATAAAGGATGCTGATAATAATCACGAATGATGGATAAGCCCGGCAAATTACGCTGCTGTGGCACCCATTTGGCAACGGCATCATATAAAGGTGCAGTCGAAGTTGCCGAATATTGTGGAAATAAAGGGAACAAAATCACGTGATCTTGAGGATTTTGACTCAAAGCTGCCAAAGCCTGTTGAATACCCGGATTGCCATAGGTCATTACCGGTAGAATATTCAATTCAAACTCAGGATATAGCGGCAATAACTGCTGTTTTAAAGCATCAACCTGTTGCAACAAAATTTCCCGCATCGGTGAATCTTGCTGCCAGACCATGGCATAAGCATGTGCAACACGCTTAGGACGAAATGGCAAAATGAATAAGTTCAAAATGATTTGCCAAATCGGTTTGGGAATTTCAATCACCCGTTGATCGGATAAAAACTGCTTTAAAAAACGGCGAACCGCTGCTGCAGTCGGTTCATCAGGCGTACCTAAATTGGCTAAAAGAACGGTTACTTTGGGTTTTGCTGTAGACAACATTCAGCCCTCGTGTCTGATGATTGAGCCCGACTACTTTAACAGTTTTTTCACTCTGTATTGAGAGATTAATACGGTGTTTTAAATGAATAAACCCGATCGGTATCTAGCAAATTGCTCTCTAAAAGTTTTTGCGCTTTTGCCGTGGTTTGCCACAACATCCGCTGACGATCATCACGCCCCGCCTGCACAATCCAGTCATTTTGACGCATTTGCATTTTAATCTGATGCAAGGCCCGAATATTGATTTGGGCACGTGCAACTGCATGCGCACGTGGCATGATCCGACGTGCATCCTCCAAACCAGTTTCATTCAAATATTCATTCATGCGTTTCGAAAAATATTCTTCAGGGGTTGGATGAATAAAAGTATTGCCTAAAATTGCCAACAACTGCGCCCAACTTAAACTTCGCTCAACTTTCAGCTCTCTAAAGTTACCATCCTGATAGGCATGCATGCGATATTCAAAACGATATGATTCATTCATCGACACTTTAGATACGCTTAGAAACGGGTCTGCTTCGCGCTGTCCCACATCGGTTTCCAGCTGACGTAACTTACTTTTTAAACGTTCAATTTCATCATGCAAAGCTTGTGTATTTTGCGGGCGCACCCAACCAGAAGTCGGATAACGCTCTAGCATTTGCGACATATTAAAGCGGACAGCAAGCTCTAAATCACGCAGAGTGCGGTAGCTAAACACCTGATCGACTTCTTGTTGTAATAATTTACGGAACTCTTTGAATTTTTCACGCAATTCAGGTTTTTCATCATGTAAAGATGAATCACGTGAATCTGGGTCTTCGTGCATAAATACAATGATCGGCTTTTGCTTGGTGACTGCATAAATATACTCTAAATGCATATACCCCACGCCCGACACCGATTGCTCACCGTACTGGCTGCCCAATAGAATCACCACATAATCACAATCATCAATTTGACGGCGTGCAAATGCAGTGCTGAGTGGGGTACGTTGTTCTAAACCCCACGAAAAAAAACCCATTCCCACCAATGTTTGTGCCAAGATCACTCGTTCTGGCTGCATATCTGCCCCAGACGTCGAGATAAAGACCTGATAGCGCTTATCGAGCATTGGTTTCCCCTCTCCTATTGCCATTACAAGTCGGTCACCGTCTACTTGTAATGCCTTTCCCCAATCATAAAAAAATTATCTTAAAGTCAGTCCACAGTACTCACATTTACGATACTCCAAGAAATATTGCCTGGAATAAGATGCTGCAACACGGGCTTTAATTGTTCTGCATTGTTC
This sequence comes from Acinetobacter sp. ANC 5045, assembly GCF_004331005.1. Classification (NCBI taxonomy): domain Bacteria; kingdom Pseudomonadati; phylum Pseudomonadota; class Gammaproteobacteria; order Moraxellales; family Moraxellaceae; genus Acinetobacter; species Acinetobacter sp. ANC 5045. The sequence continues at coordinate 111,495 of NZ_SJNS01000004.1, forward strand.
CCGCTGACATAACACGCAATTTGTAAAGTATCTGCCAAACTTTGTTCAAATAATAACTCATTTTTAATTAAAATGCGGGAAGTTTGACGCGCAACGGCAATTCCTGAGTCAATTAATGTCAGTTTCTGACCAAAAATGGACTCAATCGCAGGTTTTAGGAAAGGATAATGGGTACAACCGAGCACCAAATAGTCCGCGCCCTGATCGACCACAGGTTGCAAACTCTGCTGTAAGGAACTTAAACATGCCTCACTCATTTGCGCCCCTTGCTCAACAAAAGGCACTAAATCTAGATTGGTGACATTCAAGACTTGCACTTGAGCAGGAATCGCAAAACGCTGCATCACATCTTTAATAAGTTGTCCGCGAAAAGTCGCAGGCGTCGCAAGTACAGCCACAGTTTTGCTTTGGCTATTTAATACGGCAGGCTTTAAAGCAGGCACTAAACCAATAATGGGAAAATCTTCGCCGTAATGATCGCGCAGATAATCTAGACTAAAAGCAGAAGCAGTATTACACGCCACGACCGCAACTTTACAACCTTGTCGATATAACCATTCGATTGCAGCTGCAGTGAGTTCTCGAATATTTTGATCATCACGTGGGCCATACGGCACATGTGCAGTATCGGCATAATAAAGGATGCGCTCATTGGGCAAATATTCTGCAATTTCAATGGCAACTGACAAGCCTCCTATGCCCGAATCAAAAATACCAATTGGCGCACTGGCTTGTGCTTTTGGCATGGCTTGATTTAAGGGAGAAACAGGATGAATGGCTGTCATAGCAAGAGATTCAGCAATACAAAATGGGATGAATAAAGCTTAAACCTCAGCTGCTTAAATGCAAGTGCAAATCACCACTTTTCAACGATAAAATCGTTTCGCCCTGCGCATTTTCACTCAGCTCGCCCAATTCCACCAAATGTAAAAAAGCCGCACGCTGAATCAGGGCATTAATACCAAAACGCACATGCACATAAGGACGCAGCTCACCTGCATATTCACGCATAAAAATAGGATGCTCGGCATCAACAATCACAATATCCTGATGTGTAGTGATAAGTTGAATATAATTTTGCTGTCCGATTTCGACCACATCAACCTGATTGATGAACAAAGGCTCATCTTCTACCTGGATTTCAATTTGTTCCACTGGGGTTTTTAAATAAAACTTGCCCTGCTCTTTCCATAACACACTAGAAAACAGATCAACCAATGCCTGACGTTTGATCAATTGACCTTCGTGCCACCATTCTCCATTGGCTTTGACCAGCAAATCCATTGCTCCACAATGCTTTGGATGCCATTGCTCCAAAGGAGGGATTGATCTTTTGTGACCTGACTGTCCAGTTTTTATATATTGTGCAATGTGCATTAAATTTTTATTATCAGCCGTAGCTACATTTTCTGTCGGTTTGATTGAATTATCGTCATGCTTCATGCTGCAGTACCTTACTGACGGAAAAATAATACGATTCAGCCAATTGGCTAAGACTCGGTTTAAAACTATACTAGCTCACAATACTTACCCATACTGTAAAAGACACGATTAAATTTGTGTCTGGCAACTAAAAATACTCATGGCAGCACCGTTGCTTGATGCGGTTGCCACCTTCAATTATATGAGGAGTCCTACATGGAACACATCGAACGTGAATCGATGGAGTTTGACGTAGTCATCGTAGGCGCAGGCCCTGCGGGTCTTTCTGCTGCGATCAAAATTCGTCAACTTGCAATTGAAAACAATTTAAATGATCTGTCCGTTTGTGTGGTCGAAAAAGGCTCTGAAGTTGGTGCGCATATCCTTTCGGGTGCAATTCTTGAGCCTCGCGCCATCAACGAGTTATTTCCTAACTGGAAAGAAGAAGGTGCGCCTTTAAATGTGCCTGTGACTGAAGATAAAACTTTCTTCTTGATGTCACCTGAAAAAGCTCAGCAAGCACCGCATTGGATGGTGCCTAAAACCATGCATAACGATGGTAACTACGTGATCTCGTTAGGCAACGTGGTGCGTTGGTTAGGTCAAAAAGCCGAAGAATTAGAAGTTTCTATTTTCCCTGGCTTTGCGGCATCTGAAATTCTTTACCATGCCGATGGTACGGTTAAAGGCATCCAAACTGGTGACATGGGCATTGGTAAAGATGGCGAGCCAACGCATAACTTCACACCGGGTTATGAACTACATGCCAAATACACCATTTTCGCAGAAGGCTGTCGTGGTCATTTAGGTAAGCGTTTAATCCAGCAATTCAATTTGGATAAAGATGCCGATCCGCAACACTACGGGATTGGTATTAAAGAACTTTGGGAAATTGACCCTGCAAAACACAAACCAGGTTTAGTCATGCACGGTGCAGGCTGGCCATTAAGTGAAACAGGTTCTTCAGGCGGTTGGTGGTTATACCACGCAGAAAACAACCAAGTGACTTTGGGTATGATTGTGGACTTGTCGTATACCAACCCACACATGTATCCATTTATGGAAATGCAGCGCTGGAAAACTCACCCTCTAATTAAACAGTATCTAGAAGGCGGCAAGCGTATTTCTTATGGTGCACGTGCTGTGACCAAAGGTGGCTTTAACTCATTGCCAAAATTCACCTTCCCAGGTGGTTCTTTAATTGGTGATGATGCAGGCTTCTTAAACTTTGCCAAAATCAAAGGCTCTCATACCGCCATGAAGTCTGGCATGCTTTGCGGTGAAGCAGTATTTGAAGCGATTGCTGCAGGTGTCGCAAAAGGCGGTGACTTGGCGATTGCTCGCGTAACTGAAGGCGAAGATTTCTTTGTGAAAGAGCTAACGGCTTACACTGAAAAATTCAACAACAGCTGGCTGAAAGAAGAACTTTATAGCGCACGTAACTTTGGCCCTGCAATGCATAAGTTTGGTCAATGGATGGGTGGTGCGTTTAACTTTATCGACCAGAACGTGTTTAAAGTACCATTTACTTTGCATGATTTAGTGCCTGATTTCAGCGCACTCAAAACTGTAGATGCAACCAGCTTTAAACCGAACTATCCAAAACCAGATGGCAAGCTGACTTTTGACCGTTTATCTTCAGTGTTTGTATCGAATACCGTACATGAAGAAAATCAGCCAGCACACTTAAAGTTGACAGATACCTCTATTCCAGTGAACGTAAACTTACCTAAATGGGATGAGCCTGCACAGCGCTACTGCCCTGCGGGTGTTTATGAAATCATGGAAAATGATGATGGTTCAAAACGCTTCCAGATTAACGCAGCCAACTGTGTTCACTGTAAGACTTGTGACATTAAAGACCCATCACAGAACATCACTTGGGTAACACCTGAAGGTGGCGGTGGTCCGAATTACCCGAATATGTAATTGCGAATCGCAATTGAGAAACCCAAAAGCAGTGCCTCGGCACTGCTTTTTTATACACAGTTTACAAAATTACCAAGGTCTCATAATCCCTTACATTTTTCAGGTATTTCTCTATTCAAAAGCAGGCGATTGAATAACTTTCCTTGTTATGCTGTTTTTGCTTATTTTTTATCTTTTCTATTTTTAGTTTTTTATTTCGTTTTTTTCAGACTTGAACAACCGAAAATGTTGTTTTGTCAGCTTTTATACAATGCTATTCGGCATTTTATGCAGCACTTAGCACGGTAGCAAAATGTTGTAGATGCTGACTAAAACTGACTTGAGTGGAGTATAAAGCAGTACTTTGAGTTTTATCTTGCTCAAGCATTTGGTTGTTCTTCTTATTTTCATTAGAAGAGGAATTCCAACATGCTTAATTTAACAGACACCCTCAACCAACTTAAAAATGTGCAGGCACAACCTGCAGTCAGCTTATTTCTACCCACACATCGTACCTTTCCAGACAATCAGCAAGATGTGATTGCTCTTAAAAACCAACTTAAACAACTCGAAGAACGCCTGTTGGCAGACTATGACAAACGTCTGGTGGCACAAATTTTAGAACAGATTCATCATCAAACCAAAGATTTGAATCCCAACTACCATTTAGACAGTCTGGCTATTTTTGCCACAGCCGACAGTGCACAAGTACTGCGTCTGCCATTCCCTACCCAAGAACGTATTGTGATTGATCAACAATTTTCAGTGCGTGATTTTATTCGTGAGCTATCTTATGCAGTGCAATACTATGTGGTAGTGATCAGTCGTGAAGTTGGACGTCTGATTAAGGCCTCCAATGATCGTGTAATCCATGAGTTTTCTGTAGATGACAGCGACTTGAATGAACGACTGCCACATGGTGCATTTCCTGTTCAAAATGATAACTTATATAGCACCAGCGGTGCAGAACGTGCCACAGCCGCCAATGAAGACCGTTTACTCAAAGAGTTTTTAAACCGTGTCGATAAAAATGTGCAAACTGTACGTGCCAGTGAGCCATTGGGCTTGGTCATTGTGGGTGATCGACGCAATATCAGTTTTTATGAATCTATTTGCGACCAACCCAATGCCATTATTTTCAGTGTAGATAACGTCACTCAGCTAGAACAAGGCAGCGCACAACACATTATTGACAGTATTCAGACCGAGCTAAAAAGCCATCAACAACAATTGCATCAGCAACATGCGCAGCAACTGGATGAACTCTATGCCAGTGACCGTGTTGTGACCGATCTGCAGCAAATTTATCAGGCAGTGTTGCAAAATAATGTCGATACTTTATATGTTCAACAAGGCTACATGCAGACAGGTTGGGTCGATACCGACCAGCAACGAATTTATCTAGATCAAGCGCACGCACCTGACAGCGCACAAGCCACAGACGATGTGATCAACCATATTATTGATGCAGCACAGCAACACGCTGCCAATATCGTATTTATTCCTGCCGATTATTTACAGTCCAAAGCACCACTGACTTTAATGAGTCGCTATGCGGTCTAAAACTCAGTCCATTTGACTGTGATCTAAAAAACAGCCATGCAGATTTATCTACATGGCTGTTTCAATCAAGATTCAAACTTCTCATTCATACGCAAATCTACGCTTTCGCATGACTTTCTCATGAATAAAACGATCAATTAGAATCGAGTCGTTACCGCCAACTGTACCCGATGACTGTCGCTATGTGATCGCCCGCTATATTCATAATTCAAATTGAGAAAACTATGTTGTCCAAAGTGAAGTTGTGAACCTAAGGCAGCATGATATTGACCTTGATCGGCATGCCATGCATCAAACTTCAGTTTCTCCGCTGTGCCTACATAATGGGTATCTAAATATGCTTTTTCCTGAATCGGTTGGCTGTAATACAAGCTGCCTTGCAATTGCCATGCTGGATTCAACTGGTAATTGGCTTGCAAACCTGCACCAAAATTCCAGCGCTGCATCACCAAATCATCTAAGCTGTTGACACCATCCTGCTGAGTTTGTTCGGCATGAACATAATGTTGGAACGAAGCGTCTAAATACGGTTGAATCTGCATTTTTTGACTGAGTGGATAGCTATAATCTAGACGCAAACCTGCGGCATACATTTGTCCATCAAACTGTATTTTTTGTGCTTGAGCATGACCACGCTGCGCGTCAACATCCACCTGCATGCCTTTTAACCATGCCGCGACACTTAAATCACGATTAAGCTGCTGTGCTGTCCCCATAGTTAGTGCATAGGCTTTGCTCTGACTGCTATTTTTTGAGCCTGTTTGTACGGCATCATCTAAGTTCAGTTGACTGAAATCGGCCTGCGCTGCCAAGGTCATCCCTGCCAGTTTTGTTGCCACACCAACACCTTGATGATGACTACGGCGCTCACTATTTAAGCCGACATAATCCATATCATAACTTTGGTAATCACCCGAAAACCAAAGCTGTTTGGGTTGTGCGGTTGCCAAACGCTGTGCAAACTGACGTTCTTGCTTGCTGCTTTCTTCTGCGACATTTAAAACGGTATTGGCATAAAAACTTGGATCAAGTTGATGAAACAGTTGATTCAATGCCTGCGTAGAAACTGTACTTTCAGCAGCATTGCTATAACGTATAGTTTGAGCAAAATTGTTAAATAAGCGATTGGCAAAAACTTTTTCAGCATCTTCCAGCGTTTCTAACTGTTGTTTCTGATCAAGACTTGCTAAAACTACATCTAAATTACGGGCAACCTGAGTACGTCCTTCAAGTTCAGCAGCAAGAGCCGCCACCGTTTCAGTCGATTTACGCTTTGCCGTAATCACCACATCGGTATTGATTGTATCTGCCGCACGTACAGGCTCGCCCGTTGCATTCAGTTCAGGACGATAACTAACTTGTGTCAACTCAAATAATGGATTGCTTGAGCGATAAGCATCGAACTCACGCTGTACGCCTTGTTGCGCACGTAATACGGTAGTTTGTGAACCTTGTGCAGTAATAAGTGGCTGATCAAGTGGCACTTCATCAAACAGGTTCAAAGTCCCTGCCAAATTGGCGGTTCCCGTTACCGTCAGCAAATTGCCAAAACGTGCTTTAAAACCCGCATGTTGCTGCTGATCTGCAGCAATCTGCATCGAATAGTTGCCTGTGATGGTTAAATTGCCTTCCTTTCAAGAAATGCACTGCCTGTTTCGACTTCTAAAGTGTTTTGTGAGGGTTCAAGTTCTTGAATCGTACTACCCATCTCAACTTCAGATGTATCTTGTGGTACTTCAATATCTTGAATTGCACTATCGACCAAAACGGTGTCGGTTAAAGCAGGCTCTACTGCAGGTGGAGCTACCACATCGACAGGTTGCTCTGCTTCTGACGGAGGTGATTCAAGTGTAGGTATCGTATCAGGCTGATTGACATCATTATTTTCTAAAACGGTAGCATCATCGCTAGGTACAGCATCATTGCTGTCTAAAAGTGAATCTTCAGTTGGTGATGTATTGCCATGATCTGTACTGCCACCACTCAAACCACCACCATTGGATGATACATCGCCATGATCTAGCTCTAAATTCACAGGAGGTTGATCGGTAATGGGTGCAGATGGTGCGACAGGTTGCTCTACTCCGCTGCCAATGCCTTCATTTGTAGTCGGTTGATCTTCTTGGCTGACATTTTCTGCCCCCAACACATCAGTGACTTGAACCGTGCTTGACTGAGAGCCTGAACCCGATGAACAGCCTGAGATACTCATGGTCAATAAACACGCCACACTCAGTGGCTTTAAAGAAAAGTTTTGCTTTTTATCTAAAATCATACCGTACTCAATCAAAATGATGATAACGCAAGATTTATTGATGATTGATCACGTAAAAAATTAAGCAGATTTTGCTCAGTCTAAATGGCATATTTTTTTAAGATAAAGACAATCAGTTAAGCCCCCCAAAATTATTTTTCTTAACTTGACTACTTTAATGCGACAGCTTAATCAGCTTTTTCAGCCTTATAAAACATAAACACTGCCATATAACATTCAAACCAAGCAAAACCCCAAATCTGCTTAATTTTATCCCCAAATGTTCTGCAATCGAACTCAATAAACTGATCGCATTATAGGCTAATTTTTCCATATATTAAAAAATATTTAAAATAATTTTGTTAAAAATCAATAACTAAACAATAGAATAAACTCACACTCTAAAAATTATTTCTTATACAACACACAGAGCTTTGTTAGATTTTGCACAAGCACACAACTTGCCCTATAAATGCAGAAAAGTTGAAAAGTCCCTTAAAAAATGTGTAGCAGATAACGCAACTCGTGGATCGTTTCGCCATTTTTTAACTCAAACTGTGAAGCAGGTGGGATTGATGCAAAATTGATGAAAAATTAAAAATAAAGTTGAACGTCATGGCTAAAAACACAAAAGGCATATTTCAACTTGCATGAATTGCAAATGAAATATGCCTATATGGATCACATGACTATTTTATCGTGTTTAAATTATAGTATTCTAAAAGTGCTGAGGCTAATTTTTGCCTATTAGCCTTTTTTCACCAAATAATGAAATTCTTTATTGCCTTGCTCATCTAAGCGTTCTTCTTGCAATAACAACTCATGCCCCAAATGCATGCAAAATTTTGGAATATCCCAAGACGTCGAATTGTCAGTTGCAAACACTTCAACCACATCGCCAGACTTAGATTTGCGAATGGCTTGATGCAGCATCATCACAGGTTCAGGGCAACGCAAACCGCGGGTATTCAGTTGAATACTAGGTGTGACAGGAAGTTCAGACATGCACAGACTCGATATTAAAACATCGGGCTAGTTTAGCATAAAGCGCAGCCTTGTTTTATGTGTTCCCGCTACGCACAGCAACACATCTCGTGACGTAATTGCCGTCATTTTCTCCCAAGATTAGCAATAGACAACTGTATTTTCTAAGGTATGATTAAGCTAAGTTTTTTAGATATAAAGAGTCTTTAGGAAAGATCATGCACGAGGAATCAGGCCCATCGTGGGGTATGCGTGGCCTAAGAAAATGGTTAGGCACTGCACCAGAAACCCGCGATGAATTGCTAAAATTAGTACAAGATTCACGTCGTTTTTTAGAACCCGATACGGTGGCAATGCTCGAAGGTGTTCTGGATTTACCTGCCACCAAAATCCGTGAAGTCATGACCCCACGTACCGCCATGATTAGCTTACAAGAAGATGATGAGCTACTCGACATTTTGCATGTACTGGTCGAATCGGCACATTCACGTTTTCCTGTGTTCTCATCTGACCAACCCGACAACGTAGTGGGGATTTTATTGGCAAAAGATTTATTGCCTTTACTGACCGAACAAAGAACCAAAGTCGATATTCGCGCCTTAATGCGTCAGCCGTTATTTGTGCCTGAAAGTGCTCGTTCAGACCAAGTATTGCGTATGCTCAAAAACACCCAAACCCATATTGCAGTGGTGATTGATGAGTATGGCACCACTTCGGGCTTGGTTACTTTAGAAGATATTTTAGAAGAAATTGTCGGTGAAATTGAAGATGAACACGACAATATTGACGAAGAAGCAGAATACATCATCCCCGATCACGACCCAAAAACGGCAAATACTTGGTTAGTACAAGCACTTACACCAATCGAACATTTTAATAATGTTTTAGATGCAGATTTTTCTGACGATGAAGTAGAAACTGTGGGCGGTTTATTGCTTCAGGAAATTGGTTTGGTGAGTGATTTGCAAGGACAAGTGATTGTGATTGGCAACTGGGAGTTTACCATTCTTGAAGCAGATGCCCGCACTATTCATCTGATTCGAGCCGTACGTCAATGAGGACTTTTTTTTCCAAGCTGTCTAATCCTGCAGAACATCAACAACTGCCCTTAATTTATCCATTAATCATTGCCCTATTGGCAGGTGCAGTGTTTAGTTTGGCACTTGCTCCCTATCATTACTGGTGGATTGCCTTACTTTCACCTGCTTTGCTGTATGCGACTTTAAGCAAACGCACCCCGAAACAGGCCTTTTTGATTGGTTGGTCTTACGGGATTGGGTTGTGGTTTGTCGGAGCATTTTGGCTCTATACATCCATTCACGTCTATGGCGACACCAATGCCTTTTTAAGCGTGCTGATGATTGTCATTATGGCGCTGTTGATGGGTTTGTTTACTGCCGTACAAACGTGGTTATATCGTCGGTTTTTCCCTGAAACACCACTGACTTTTGCACCGCTATGGGTATTTTTTGAATGGGCGAAAACTTGGGTCTTTACAGGTTTTCCATGGCTGTTTGCAGGTTATGCCTTCACCGAACGCTTTTTGGATAGCTATGCACCGTTGTTTGGTATTTTCGGGGTGTCTTTTGTGGTCATCTTGCTGGCCTGTGCGTTGGTTGAAGTCCTTAAAAAGCGTATCTTCTGGCTGATTCCATCGGCAATTTTACTTTTGGGTGCATGGGGTGCAGCACAACTCAGTTTTGTAACTGCAAAATCTGAAAAGCCACTCTCGGTTTCTCTGATTCAAGGCAACATTCCTCAAGACTTAAAGTGGCTAACCGAATACCAAATTAAGACCTTGGAAATTTATACCCGCTTGACCCGAACTGAATGGGGACGCGACATTATTGTCTGGCCTGAATCATCCATTCCAATGTTCCAGACCGATATTGAACCGTTTTTGGATGCCATGAAAACACAGGCTGAAAAAACGGGCAGTTCGTGGGTGACAGGTATTCCGTATTGGGACTTGCCTGAATCACAAGTGCAGCAACATCCAATGTATTACAACAGCATTATGGCAACGGGAGATGCGGCTGAAGGCTTGTATAAAAAGCAGCGTCTGGTGCCTTTTGGTGAATATATTCCGCTTTCAGGCTTACTGAGTTGGGTACTACCTGCGATGCAAAATGACCCATCCATGAGTGGTTTTTCACGTGGAGCGTCTGAGCAAAAACCGCTTGCAATTAAACAGCATCATTTGGGGGCAGCCATTTGTTATGAGGTGGCTTATCCGAACCTGACCCGCCGCAATGCTAGCCAAAGTGACTTTTTGGTAACAGTATCCAATGATGCTTGGTTTACGGGTACTGCAGGGCCATTGCAACATTTACAAATGGTACAAATGCGCGCCAAAGAAAATGGACGCTGGTTTGTTCGTGCCACCAATACAGGTGTGACCGCATTTATTGACCATCATGGGCATATTGTCAAACAAGCGCCAATGGATCAGGAATTTGTGCTGCGTGGTGATCTGCCTGCCATGCAAGGTCAAACACTGTATACCCAACTCAGCGATTGGCCTGTGCTGATTTTCTCATTGCTGTTGTTAATTATGGGGTGGATTTATCGACCACGTCAGGTGGATGTGTCGTTTAAATCACGTCGTTAATAGTACTGTTCAATAGCGGCTAGAAATAACCATTCATAAAAAAACCGAGCATTAAGCGCTCGGTTTTTTTTGGAGTTCACTGAATCAATATATAGACTCAACTCATCTTCTATTAAGGCTGATAATAAATGTCGGCATCGGTACCTTCACCACCCTGCTGACCATCTGCACCAAAAGAATATAAATCAAATGGACGACCTTCTGAACCCGGAATCACATATTGGATGTCATTATCCCAACTGTCTTTCGGATAGCCCCCTTTCACATAACCGCCTGGCAACCAGTTTTTAGCCGAAGCAGGCTGATTCACCAAGGCATCTAAACCACCGTCTTGCATTGAAGGATATTTTTGATTATCGAGTTTGTATTGATCGAGTGCGCCAGCCACACCTTTTAAAGTAATAACCGTAGTATCTACTTTGGCTTTTTCACCACGTCCCATTACGTTCGGTACGATTAAAGCCGCCAACACACCTAAAATTACAATCACCACCATGACTTCAATCAGGGTAAAACCAGACTGTTTACTCGGTTGCTTCTGTTTCATTCAATCTCTCTCATTTATTTATATCAATTCGACATTTATTTTAGATTCTGTTTGAAGAACGATGCTTCAAAACGATTTAAATCATATTGTTCATATTCACAATTGGCAGCATTACCGCAATCACAATCACCAGTACAATACTCGCCATCAGTACCAACATCAACGGTTCTAATAATGCCAACAGGGTAGAAATCAGTGTGGTCACTTCACGGTCTTGCATGTCTGAAGCACGTGACAGCATACGGTCTAACTCGCCCGAGGCTTCACCACTTTTGATCATTTGTACCATCATCGGTGGGAAATAACCACTGCGCTCTAATTGCGTCGCCAAGTTACCACCTTCAGTGACTTTTTCTGCCGCCAAATTGACCGCATCACGAATGACCCAGTTGTTACTGACCGCAGCACCAATATTTAGCGCATCCACCAAAGGCACACCCGACTGAGTCAAAATAGACAAGGTACTGGCAAAACGCGCGGCATTAATCCCACGTGATAATTTTGCAAATAACGGCAACTTTAAGGTTAAACGGTCAAAGGCATAATGCCCTGCGGTGGTGCGTAAAAAACGCACCAACAACAATACCCCCACCACAGAAGCCACCAGTAAAAACGGCCATGCAACACGAATAAAATCACTGGCTTTCATTAATGCCACGGTGATCCACGGCAAGGCATCTTTGCTCTGATCAAAGGTTTTAACAATATCGGGTACGACATAAGTCATTAAACCCATCACAATCGCAAAAGACATCAGCATTAAAATGATGGGATAAATCATCGCCCCTTGAATTTTTTTCTGCATGGCAAAGCGGTTTTCGGTGTAATCTGCCAATTGTTCCAGAATTAAATCCAAATGCCCCGAACGCTCGCCTGCGGCAATGGTGGCAATATATAAGTCTGGAAAACGCCCCGATTGTTGTAAAGCATTGGCCAGTGAATAACCTTCCAAAACTTTGGAACGCACCGACATCAGCAAATTTTGCACATGGGCTTTTTCACTTTGTTTACCCACAGCGCGAACGGCTTCTTCCAAAGGAATCGCAGCAGCCACCAAAACCGATAACTGACGGGTCAGCAAAGCCAAATCATAGGCGGTGATTTTTTTCTGAAACCATTGTTTGCCACTGTGTTTATCTTTTTGTTCAACGGTATCGACACTGACAGGAATCCATTCTTTGTCACGTAATTGCTGACGGATTTGTCGTGCAGAATCACCCTCTAAAACACCTTTTTGCTGCTTCCCTGAAGCGTCAATGGCAGTAAATTGATATGCTGGCATTGTAATGCTCTAATTTTCCAAAATTTCTTGCAACGCAGTTGCGTCTGACCACTAAAATCATTCATATTCTTAGATATAAATTCTGTGCTCACTCTAACACATGCCAAAGTCGAGCACGAAGCCATTTTTCACAGGACGATACGACTTTTTCTATGCCAGATTCCACTTTAGACCCACAGCCTGTTTATCGTATTCGAGTGGCTGTACCCGTATATCTTTACGACTGCTTCGATTATATGCTCAGTGCAGCACAATATCAGCAAGCAGAAGTGGGCGCGCGGGTCTTGGTTTCTTTTGGTCGGCAAAACTTGGTCGGAATTATTGTCGAAAAACTGGCACTCGACACCCCAATTGATCCACGTTTTAAACTCAAAGCCATTAGCGAACTGTTAGATGAGCAAGCGATTTTAGACCCTAAAGTTTTAACTTTGTTGACATGGTCGGCACAATATTATCAATTCCCGATTGGTGAAGTGATGCAAAGTGCCTTACCTAGCTTATTGCGCCAAGCCAAACCCTATAATTTATTGGCACGTACTTGGAAATTGTTGGATGCACATGCCGAAGCTAAAATTACACGCTCAGAAAAACAACAAGAAGCCTATAAAATTTTAAAGCTGCATCCTTCGGGAACTTCTGAAAATATTTTAAATTTAGCAGGCATTGAAACCGCAACCCTAAAAGCCTTGGCGAATAAAGAAATTTGCGCATGTGTTTTGGAAGCCCAAGATTTTAGCCCAATGCCAGTGACTTTGGCGCAAATGCCTTTAACCCCTAATCCAGATCAGAAAAAAGCCATCGACAGCGTACTTAAAGTACGGCAGCAATATAAGGCATTTTTACTGGATGGTTTAACGGGTAGCGGTAAAACTGAAGTGTACTTACACATCATGCATGAGGTACTAAAACAGGGCAAACAAGTGTTGGTGTTAGTACCTGAAATTGGTCTAACGCCACAAACCATTAGCCGTTTCCAATCGCGTTTTCACTGCCACATCGCCCTCTTACATTCAGGTTTAAATGATTCCAAGCGTTTGCAGGCGTGGCAAGCCGCACAAACGGGCAAAGCCTCGATTATTTTAGGTACACGTTCTGCGATTTATACCCCATTGCCAAATTTAGGCTTGATTATTTTAGATGAAGAACACGACCTGTCTTTTAAACAGCAGGAAGGTTTTCGCTACCATGCCCGTGATGTTGCGCTCTATCGTGCCCATCTGGAAAATTGCCCTGTTATTTTAGGTTCGGCAACTCCAAGCATTGACAGCTATGCACTAGTCGATCAAGGCAAAATGCAATGTCTGGAATTAAATCAACGCGCGGGCACGGCACTCATGCCCAAAATCCACCTGATTGATTTAAAAATTGCCAAAAAACAGCACGGTATTAGCCAACAATTGATTGATGAAATCAAAAAACGTTTGGCTAAAAAAGAACAAGTTTTGGTGTTTTTAAACCGACGCGGCTATGCACCTGTATTGATTTGTGAGAGCTGTGCATGGCAAGCCAAATGCCCAAATTGTGATGCCAACTTTACCTTGCATCATCAACCTTATACACATTTGCATTGCCACCACTGCGGTACGATTCATCGTAAACCTGAGCAATGCCCTGCCTGCAACCATGCAGAACTCAAACCAATTGGCATGGGCACTGCCAAAGTCGAAGACAGTTTAAACGAGCTGTTTCCCAATGTAGATGTGATTCGGGTAGATCGTGACTCAACCAGTCGTGTTGGCAGTTGGCAAAAAATTTATGACCGTATTCAACGCAGCGAACCACTGATTTTATTGGGCACGCAAATGCTGGCCAAAGGGCATCATTTTCCGTATGTGACATTGGTGGCAATTTTAGATATTGATTCAGGCTTACTTAGTGTGGATATTCGCGCACCTGAACGCACGGCTCAACTGATTGTGCAAGTGGCGGGACGTGCAGGGCGTGGTGAGCATAAAGGTGATGTTTATTTGCAAAGTGTGCGTCCTGATCATCCACTTCTCACCACATTGGTCGAGGGAGATTACCGCAAGTTCGCCAAACAAAGTTTAAAAGAACGCAAAGCTGCACAATTACCGCCTTATCGTTACAGTGCTTTGATTCGCTGTGAATCTAAAAGTCAGGAATTAAACCAGCAATTTTTACAACAACATGCACAATGGCTTAGAGAACATTCAGAACAATTAATTGAAATTTGGGGGCCGATTCCTGCGCCAATGGAACGTAAAGCAGGACGTTTCCATGCACACATGGTGTTGTTGTCTAAAGATCGGGCACGCTTACATTTTTATATCAGGAACTGGTGGCAAAATATGTTGCATGAAAAGCCATCCAGCATGAAACTAAGTTTAGATATAGATCCGCAAGAATTTAGCTAATACTGTAAATTGAAACTTAGCTGTATCAGCACTTATTTCAATAATCCACCGCTTTAAACTTTGGATGACCACATGTCCTTATTGTTACAAATAACCATTTTTCTAGGCGCTTCATTGGTTTTGGTTCCCTTACTAAAACGCTTTGGTATTGCGACCGTATTGGGCTATTTGTTTACAGGCATTTTGCTAGGGCCTAGCGTATTCAATATTGCCAGCGACCCCGATGATATTCAGGAACTGGCAGAATATGGTGTGGTGTTCCTGATGTTTATTATTGGCTTAGAACTGCGTCCACAACGGCTGTGGGAAATGCGCAAGCCCATTTTTGTTTTGGGTAGTTTACAGGTCGGCATCACGGGTATTCTACTTGCAATCTTGGCTTTTTTTGTCTTACAGCAAGGCATTGCCTCAAGTGTGGTGATAGGTTTTGCACTGGCACTTTCCTCTACAGCCTTTGTGCTACAAATGTTGCAAGAAAAGCAGCAACTCAACAGCAGTTATGGACAACAATCCTTTTCCATTCTGCTGTTTCAAGATATTGCCGCCATTCCTTTAATTGCCATCATTCCCATGTTAGCAGGTGCAGAATCGACTCATCATGGCATTGCTTATTTTGCTGCAATCATGGCGACCTTTAGCGGTTTGTTCTTATTTAGCCGTTATCTCATGCGTCCATTTTTTCGTTTTGTGGCTAAAAGTGGCGCACATGAACTGATCACTGCTGTCGGTTTATTCATTGTACTTGGCGTGGTCAGCATTATGGATGTGCTGGGCATTAGCACCACCTTAGGTGCATTTTTAACAGGCGTATTGTTGGCAGATTCCGAATTTAGACATGAGTTAGAAGCCAGTATTGCCCCATTCAAAGGCTTATTGCTAGGCTTATTTTTTATGACCGTCGGGATGAGCACCGAACTGGCAATCTTAATGAATACCCCTTGGCTGATTGTAGGCGGTGCATTGCTGCTCCTGCTCATCAAACTGATTAGCCTCACGGCCATTGCCCGTTATTTCCAATATTCTTGGCGCAATAGTTTGTTGTTGGCGACTTGCTTGGCACAAGGCGGTGAGTTTGCCTTTGTGGTGCTCAGTGTCGCACAAAGTGAAAGTGTGCTCAGCCAGGCCATGCTGCAACCACTGACCTTAATTGTGACTTTGTCGATGGTGTTGACCCCAATTTTATATTGGTTGATGAGCAGTCAAATTATTCCTCGCTTAGAACGTGAAAAATCGCCTGAATATGACGAAATTCCCGATACACATCACCCCATGATTATTGCGGGTTTTGGTCGTTTTGGACAAATTATTGCCCGTGTGGCGTACTTGCAGCATCTGCACTTTACTGCCATCGACAGCAATATGGATAAAATTGATTTTGTGCGGAATTACGGCGGTAAAGTCTATTATGGCGATGCCACTCAACCTGAAATTTTACGTGCCGCAGGCATCGAGCATGCCAAAATCTTTATTCTAGCCATTGATGATATTGAAGACTCAATGAACGTGGCACGGCATATTCGCCTGAATTATCCAGCGCTAAAATTACTGGTACGCGCTCGTGATCGTCATCATGTGCACTTATTGCGCGATTTAGGCGTTACCTATATTTGGCGTGAAACGTATTTATCCTCTTTAGGCATGGCCTATCAGGCTTTGCGCGATTTGGGCATTAATGAAAAAGATGCCTATAAAAGCATTGAGTTGTTCCGTGATTATGATGAACAACTCTTGGCACAACAGCAGCACATTTATACCGATGAACAAAAAGTATATGAAACCCATCGTAACGCTTTGGCAGAACTGGAACACCTGTTTGAAAGTGATGCACAAAACCGTGAAATGCCCTTGGGTGTCGATTTAAAACGCGGCTTGCATAGCAGTCATATTGATGTAACACGTGATGCAGCAAACTGACTTGTGTTTTACAATATTGCCACCATTAAAACAGGGTTATGGAGAATTTTATGTCTGATTTACGCCAACGCTTTTTTATTGAAGATAGCCCTGTTCGTGGTGAAGTAGTTCATCTCGAAGAAGCTTTGCAAACCATTTTGAAACAACGTGATTATGTGCCTGCGGTACAAGTGTTGTTGGGAGAAATGCTTTGCGCCACTGCCCTACTGGCCAGTACCCTAAAAATTAAAGGGCGTATTAGCTTACAAATTCAGGCATCTGGCACATTTAAATGGGCCATGGCGGAATGTAACCACTTGGGTGAAGTGCGTGCGTTGGCAGACTACGAACAAGACCCGCGCTTTTTAAGCGCTGAAGACAGCAGTACCGTCCTGAAAAGTTTGGTCAGTCCTGTACTGTTTATTAATATCGAGCCTGAATTTGGTGAGCGTTATCAAGGTATTGTGCCTTTGGACAAAGCCAATTTAGCTGAATGTTTAATGCAGTATTACGACTTATCGGCACAAATTCCAACTCGTATTGTGTTGGCAAGCAATGCCGAACGTGCGGGCGGTTTGCTGATTCAATTGTTGCCGCGTAACAGTGAAGAAGAACAACAACGGGTCGATGAAGATTTATGGCCGCGTGTGACCATGCTGACTGAAACCTTAAAAGCGGAAGAATTGACTGATTTAGACGTCAATGAAATTTTGTACCGTTTATACAATGAAGAACAAGTGCGTTTGCCTGAAGTGGAAGCCTTACGTTTTGGTTGCACTTGCTCCAAAGAGCGCTGTGCCAATGCCTTAATGCAAATTGGTGTTGCTGCGGTACGTGAAACTTTGGAACATCAGAACCCTATTACTATGGATTGTCAATTCTGCAGCACACAATATAGCTTTAGTGCCGAAGAAGCCTTAGGTTTATTTGGAGAACATCTCAGTTAAATGGCATGGTGAATACCATGATTAATATGTGATGCAATGCTGAAAATTCATCAAAAATGAGCAGTACATTCTGCTCATTTTTTATTTACGTGATGACCATCGTCAAAACCTATTATTTTATTACTTTTCATGTGATTAATTTCACAAAACTTTCATGCAATTACTAGAAAATACCGCGTAAATTGGGTATAAATAATCCCATATTTTTTTTATGCCTTTATATATTTTAGGCTGCTTCTTCTCTGGGATATTGATTTTATGAACACCCTGTTCTTTTCTCGTTTAGCATTCATCAGCGCGATTTGCTGTTCAAGTTTAGCTTATGCAGCCAATGCAGACCCACTTTTGGGCAAATGGAAAACATTAGACTACCGCACAGGTTTTTCATTGTCTGACGTAGTCATGAGTAAAGATAAACAAGGTGCGTATGCCGCTACGATTATAGAACTACGTGCGGTTCCTGGCGCACCGCGTTTGGAAAATTGCACACTCTGTACGGGTAAAAATAAAGATAAGCCACTGTTAGGTTTTGTGCCATTAAGTCACTTAAAAGCTACGCCAAGCAATCAAATTGAATTTTATGAAGGTGACTATTTAGACCCGCGCACAGGTAAACAATATAAAACTCGTGCACGTTTAAGCAGCAATGGCAAACATTTAACCCTTTATAATGTAGACCTTGCCACCAATGCCAGCCGCAAA
Source organism: Acinetobacter sp. ANC 5045 (assembly GCF_004331005.1). Lineage (NCBI taxonomy): Bacteria > Pseudomonadati > Pseudomonadota > Gammaproteobacteria > Moraxellales > Moraxellaceae > Acinetobacter > Acinetobacter sp. ANC 5045. Next base: position 129,983 of record NZ_SJNS01000004.1, read on the forward strand.
ATGACGTGGGTGAAATACTGATTTTATTCCTCACCAATGCGATAAAAGCTGTGTTCTGCACACTTTTATCGGAATGATTAGATTTAAATTACCAACTCCATAACACTTATATCTTTTCCTGCCTGACATCTCACACTGCTCAATTTGCTTGTTTATTACATTCTTGCTATAAAACCCGAAATAGAATTTTTACTCTATTTTTTAAAATAACAATTTTGGGGATGCTGTTCATGAAAATAAATTTCAGAGGGATTTTTGCGGGTTTCGTTTTAACAACCCTCTCAAGTGTTGGCTTTGCAGAAAGCGATCTACTGGTCGGTAAATGGAAAACCATTGATGATCGCACAGGTTATTCACGTGCCGATGTCGAAATTCGCAAAAAGCCAGATGGCACTTATGAAGGCATTATCGTGGAAACCCGTAATATTCCGGGTGCAGAAAAAATGGTGATTTGTAGCAATTGCCCAGGTAACTTAAAGAATAAACCTTTTATTGGCTTGCCATTTATTTGGGGCTTTAAACAAGATGCTAAAAACCCACGTGAATTTAACCAAGGTCATGTTTTAGACCCAATTGGCGGTAAAGTTTATAAAGGCAAAGCTCGTTTAAGCGCTAACGGTAAGCGCCTCACCTTACGTGGCTATGTAGGTGTTTCAGTGATTGGTCGCAGCGTGACTTGGGTAAAATACTAATTCCAAAAACTAAGATATTGATTTACAGGGTTCTTTTTAAAGAGCCCTTTTTATTACCAAATTTTGAAACAATCCTTTTAAACACCGTACGACCGTTCAATCCAAAATATTGAAATAAAGGATGGCATTGAATAAAAAATAGACTAATATCTATAAGACATCTATACGCACAAGCCAAATTGACACATCAATATAACAGGCGTGAGCACAGCAAAGGGTTGGCTGAATTTCACCAAAGGAATACAAATAAAAGATTCTATTACAGCGTACACAGGCTAAATTAAAGAGAATCACTTATTGGATATCCACCAATTATTGATGTAAAGCAATCCCTCATTTCAGGCGAGCCAACTCGTTTGAATTCGATCAGAAGGAGTATGCCATGACCACTATTTTATATCGTGAAATCACTTCAGACGGACAGCACACAGAAATTATTGAAGAATTTACCCAGTTAGATTTAAAAAAATTTGCCGAAGCGTGTGGGCAAAGCCCTGAATGGGTCTTACAACTTTTAGAATATGACATCCTGCCTTCCCGCCCTGCCGAACGTATCCACCAGTTTTTTGGTGAAGATATCAACCGTGCACGCCAAGCCTATCGGCTGCAACGTGATTTTGATGCCAGTTTTTCAGCTGTCGCCATGATGCTTGACCTGATTGATGAAGTGCAAAAATTACGTAAAGAAGTTAAACATCTGAATTTTCAACATAGTTAATCCTCACGCTCTAGTTGTGTGATTCATCACCTTGCTAGAGCGTTTTTCTTTCTATGCCCGTAAATTTTTTTGATGAGAATGATCTACACAATGAAAACTAAAGACTGCAACAAGAAGATTAAAAATATGTTTCCTGAGTTTCGTGATTTAATTCAGGGATTACGCGACAGCAATCCACATTTTTCAAAAATTTTTGAAGATCACGAACAGCTAGACCGTGAAATTAGCCAGTTAGAGCTTGATCCTGTGCATCAGATTAATGATGACATTGAAGCGCTGAAACGCAAAAAATTAAGACTGAAAGATGAAATGTATCACTTGCTGCTTAAAGCGCAAAATGATCAATTAGCTTAAAAGCTCATACAAGTCTAAACCGTACATCTAAATGCAATGATATGCAGGACACAGCAAGAAAAGGCAAAAAGCAAAACAAGATGGCGTATTCAAGTCTGAAAACAGCATTCAAAAAACTGCCATCTTGAGCTAAGTGTCTGCCTATCTGGTTCAATCTGTGGATAAGCTTATCAGTCCTATGGATAACTTTTGAGGTCTGTGGACAACTTTTATCAACGAATTATCTTGTGACATATATTGGATGTGGAACTCAATTTATCACCACATCTGCAAGTCTATCTTCTGGATTATTTAATTTTAGTCAGTTTTTCGACTTCTTTAATGGTGCCTTTCACGGTTTGCTTAATGGGTTCATAGTCTAAAAACCAAAATAAATTCATGGGTTGGTCATTATGTTGCTGTGCCAACATATCAATCACACTTTTTTCACCCAGACCGACAAGGTGCCTACGATAAAAATAATACAGCAACAACAAAGTAGTCATCACCATTACCCCAAGCATGATCCAAAAGGCCTGTGCGTGTTTCAGCCCCGGCATAAACTCAAAGTTCATACCATACACCCCTGTAAATAAAGTCAAAGGTGCAAAAACTGCGGTAATGATGGCTAAAATCCGCATGTTTTCATTGGTCTGGTTGGCAATAGCAGAAAAATGCAGATCAATTGCGGTTTGCACTGCAGAGCGTAAGCGAATGGTATGCTTTTGAATTCGTTCAATGTGACTGGTCAAATCATCCAAACGTACCAAAATAATATCCTGCCGTTCACTACGTTTTTTGCCACGTAAATGTGGGTAGTTATCGACAATTTCATCACGCAATTCCTGCAAGGCTTCTATTTGCTCTTCACATAAATTTTCAACTTGCTGAAACGCCATATTTTCTTGCAGCAATTGATGCCAACGGGTAAAACGACGATGTCCCTGCAACAACTCTTGTTGCCAATATTCCACACGGCGGGTTAGCGGCATGCGAATATCCAAGTAATCATCCGCTACCAAATTCAGTAAACGCAACGTTAAATCTAATGGTGTTGCTGCCAGTTTGCGTGCTTTATTCTGTTCTTCAATCGGGCGTTGTACCGCTGCTTCCACACGTGACAAATAGCTTTCCATGACTTTATTGCCCTGTTCCCGCACACTAATCAAAATCTGCGGTGTCATAATAAAGCTCATCGGCGTAGTGGCCAGTCCAAAAATCCGTTCATGTTTCTCCCCGACTTGTTGCCCTGTTGCAATACGGTCTTCGGGTGTGATCAGTTTACGGAAAATCAATAAGTCATAATCATCTAAAGTATCAAACGCACATGGATGCTCTATATTTAAAATATCGCGCACATGATATTCATTGAGCGATAATTGACTGTACTGAAAAATCTCTTGTTGCCACTGTTCTGCACGGTTAAGCACATCATCACGGGTGCAATCAATCCAGATAAATTCAGGCTCAAGCCCTTCAATTGGCTGTTTTTGCACATAAATATTGGTTTTATGATTGGTATGCAGATAAAAATAATAACTTTGCATAGAACGGGCACTCTATTTCAGTTTTCTTGTACGGTTTTTTGAGATTTTAAGATGTACTCAGTTTAAGCATGGATCAGGCTTCTTTTCAAATACATGCTGTAATTTATGCCGCTTTTCATACAACAAAGATGGTTTGTACGATGCAACAAAATTTTTAGCATAAAAAAACCCGCATTCAGATTGAATACGGGTTTTTTGACCATTTCAGATCATCAACACAGCATTACACTTGTTCGATATCTTTCATAGTTAATTTGATACGACCACGGTTGTCTACATCAGCAACCTGTACTTTCACTTCCTGACCTTCTTTCAACACGTCTGCAACGTTGGCAATACGCTCATTTGAAATTTGAGAAATGTGAAGTAAACCGTCAGTACCCGGAAGGATATTTACGAACGCACCGAATTCAACAATACGGATTACTTTACCTGTGTAAATTGTACCCGGCTCGATTTCAGCAGTTAAAGCCTGAATTTTTGCAACAGCAGCTTGTGCAGCAGCTTTGGTTTCACCAAATACGCGCACTGTACCGTTGTCTTCAATATCAATTGCCGCTTTAGTTTCTTCAGTAATTTGGCGGATGGTAGCACCACCTTTACCAATTACATCACGAATTTTGTCTGGGTTGATGTTAATCACTTGGAAAGTTGGCGCATGCATTGAAATTTCTGGACGCGCACGTGAAATCACTTGGTTCATTGCATTTAAGATATGCATACGACCCGCATAAGCTTGGTTTAATGCAACTTCCATAATTTCTTCGGTGATGCCTTCAATCTTGATGTCCATTTGCAGTGCAGTAATACCGTTGGCAGAACCTGCAACTTTAAAGTCCATGTCGCCAAGGTGGTCTTCATCACCCAAAATGTCAGAAAGTACCGCGAAACGCTCGCCTTCTTTCACTAAGCCCATTGCGATACCCGCAACTGGTGCTTTCAATGGAACACCTGCATCCATAAGTGATAACGATGCACCACAAACAGACGCCATAGAAGATGAACCGTTTGATTCAGTAATGTCAGATACGATACGAATTACATACGGGAAGCGATCTGCTGCAGGAAGAACAGCTTGCACACCACGACGTGCCAAACGACCATGGCCAATTTCACGACGTTTAGGGCCAGACTCACGACCTGTTTCACCTACAGAGTATGCAGGGAAGTTGTAGTGCAACATGAAGTTGTCAGTTTTAGTACCCGATAAGGTATCAACCATTAAGGCATCACGTGTATTACCTAAAGTGGTGGTAACCAAAGCCTGAGTTTCACCACGGGTAAACAATGCAGAACCGTGCGCACGGTCTAGAACGCCAACCTGTACGTCAAGCGCACGAACGGTTTTGGTGTCACGACCATCAATACGTGGTTTACCAGACAAGATGTTGTCACGTACGGTACGGTATTTAAGATCTTCAAAGAGTTCGTTCAAGTCATCTGCAATGCCAGTTTCGTCATTTTCAGGAACGAATTGCGCAACTGCTTCTGCTTGAAGTGCATCTAATGCAGCATAACGGTCTTGTTTGATCGCAATGGTGTACGCTTCAGAAATTTTTGCTTCAAACGCTTCTTTTAGTTTTGCACGAAGGTCTTCGTTTTTCTCTGGAGCAGTCCAAGTTGACTCAGTTGCACCTGCAGCCGCAGCAAATTCTTTGATCGCTTGAATCGCGATTTGCATTTCGTCATGACCGTAAAGCACTGCGCCTAACATTTGGTCTTCTGAAAGTTCTTTTGCTTCAGATTCAACCATCAATACAGCAGATTCTGTACCTGCAACCACAAGGTCAAGGTCAGATTGCGCCATTTGTTCAAAGTTCGGGTTAAGCACGTATTCGCCGTTGATTAAACCCACACGCGCCGCACCAATTGGGCCACGGAACGGTGTACCTGCAATTGCAAGTGCAGCAGACGTACCTAACATTGCAGCAATGTCAGCTTCCATGGTTTTGTCAGAAGATACAACAGTCGCAGTAACTTGAATTTCGTTGTAGTAACCTTCTGGGAACAACGGACGAATTGGACGGTCAATTAAACGTGAAATTAAAGTTTCTGCTTCAGAAGCACGGCCTTCACGCTTACCATAACCACCAGGGATACGACCTGCAGCATATTGTTTTTCTTGATAGTTAACAGTCAGTGGGAAGAAATCTTGACCCGCTTTTGCTGTTGGTTGAGCAACCACTGCAACCAGTACAGTCACGCCACCCATAGTAATCATTACCGTGTTGGCTTGACGCGCTACACGACCAGTTTCAAGTACAACTTGGTGCTGACCAAATTGAAATTCTTTACGAATAATATTAAACATCGACATGTTTTATTTTTTCCTAGTTCTTGTGAACAATTATTCTCGTGGAGACCCCTAAGGTTTGGCATTCACAATACAATTATTTAGGTAAATGACAAAGCTTAGAAGCCGACCTCACTCGAATGAAACACGATTTTTAAACACAAAGAAGGAGCGAATCATTCGCCCCTTCCACTGATCTAGCCAAGGCTAGATATACTTTAGTTTTCAGTAATACAGCATTCAACATGCAATAGCCCGAAAATAAAAGCTTAAATCGAATTAACGACGTAAACCTAAAGCAGCAATCAATGCGCTGTAACGAGTCACATCTTTGCCTTTAAGGTAGTCAAGTAACTTACGACGTTGGTTAACCATACGGATTAGACCGCGACGGCTATGGTGGTCGTGTTTGTGCTCTTTGAAGTGACCTTGTAAGTCATTGATTTGAGCAGTTAAAAGCGCTACTTGAACTTCTGGTGAACCAGTGTCGTTTTCAGCACGAGCAAATTTAGCAATGATCTCTGCGCGATCTGCGTTTGTTAAAGCCATTCGATTTCTCCGAGATGCTTAATAAAAAGATTTGATACCGATCAATTGATTGCTCAACTGACTGCCGTGCATCACTACAGCAAGGACAATATTTTAAGGCAAAAACGTGCCGATTGCAAAACAGAACGACAAACAAGCGCTTTTAATTTTGAGATGTACCAATAAAAGTATGATTTATGCTAAGGGTATACACATCATGTTAGGTATAAAGTGTCTAAGGAAAATAAATATACAATTGTATATGATTGATAATATGTAATATTTTGCCAACTGCTTTTCATCCACTGGAATATTTTGCCGTTAAAATAAAACAGCCCGAGCATAGCTCGGGCTGTTTTTTGCGCTGTAGTTTCTTGTCTTATTATTCTTATTGTCTTGTTTATTGTGGTTATTTGCGCGTTTTCGCGTCTTATTCTCTGAACATTCCTGTTCTTGCTTTCACGTCCTTGTGTGGTAGATTTTGCCACAATACTAAAGTGAAAGAAGTCGTATTTCTCGTATCTGTTTGTAAGCTTTTTCTTACAACAGGTAAGCATTGTCAGCATTTTGCAAATCACCCAAACTTACAGGCATAAAAAAGCCCTGTAGTCTCTCCCAAAACTACAAGGCTTAGCGGCTGTAAGTTTCCTCTTCTCACTCACGTCCTGTCAGTTCGCTGTCTTTCAACACTTATCGTTATTATTCTGCGATTATGCTCAACTATCCCTATTGAGCTTTTTATGTGAAGTCATCTTCTCAAAAAGATCTTGAAATCTCTATGCGCAAATTTCTCGAATCAATGTAAGCCATTTCGTACAAAACCATCTCTTATTCAGTTTTACTTAACAATCCAAAGCGTCATTAATTCTGGCTAATAAACCACTGCTGCGACGGGTACGAATCATCAAAGCTTGCTGCAAAGCTTGCGCATCAACCAACAAACTTACGACTTTTTTAGCACGGGTAATGGCAGTGTAGATCAGCTCCTTACTCAGCAAGTTTTTTGCCGCAGCATCTAACACCACAGCTGTATGAGTAAATTCAGAACCTTGCGATTTATGAATAGTAAGTACAAATGCGGTTTCAATATTTTTAGGTAAGCGTGTTGCAGGCACCCACTTATTTAAACTTGGAAAATATACTTCAAACTGGCGCTGATCATTCTGCTCTCGCATAAAACAGATGCCAATATCACCATTCGACAACCCCAGTTGATAATCGTTATAGGTCATCATGACGGGGCGTCCTGCATACCAATCGCCATGTTTGGTTTGTTTTAACTGTTGCAACAAGCGTTTTTCAATCTGCAAATTCAGTTGTTGTAAACCCAAATGACCATGACGAATTGCGGTTAAAATACGGTAATCATCAAATACATTCACCACATTCTCAACATGCGCTTGAAATGCTGTACTTGATTGTTCCAAGCCCAAAGTATGTGCTTTTAATACCGCTACATAAGCCTGATAACCATACATCAGCTGATCATAATAATGCGCTAAATTTTCCGCTGAAATTTGCCCATTTTGCTGAGGTAAATATTGCAGTTGTAGGGCATCTATTTCGACTTGCTTAAATTGAATTGGCTTTAATTCACCTGCTGCCACGACTTGCTGTTCAAACTCAGCCAAAACCTGTGCAGGAGAATGTTCTTGCTGAATAAACTTCGCCATTGCGCCAATTTTTGCACCTTCAGCAAAACGACGTGTGGTCACTAAATTGACACGGTTATTTGCGAGTTCAGGCACTTGCTGTAAATCGGCCAATACTGTACCGACATCGACTGAAGCCAATTGATTGGCATCGCCCAACAGAATTAAACGTGCCTGCGCAGGAATGGCAGCCAATAACATCTGTGACAGGCTTAAATCCAGCATCGACGCTTCATCGACCACAATCACGTCATAAGGTAGAGGTTGTTTAGCGTGAAAACGTGGCTTGCCTGTATTGCCTAAGCCCAATAAACGATGCAAAGTCACGGGTCGTAATTGACGTAAAGCATCGACATTAAACATTTGTAAAGCTTGACTATTCAAGGCATTTTGCAAAGCTTCATCCATCCGCTGTGCCGCTTTGCCTGTTGGTGCAGCCATCGCAATCCGAATATTTGGCAAAGCTTGATTAAGCACCGCAACAATATGCGCCAAAGTATAGGTTTTTCCTGTACCTGGCCCACCAGTGATAATACTTAAACTTTGAGTTGCCGCAGTCTGTAACGCTTTTTGCTGCTGTGGATCTTGCAATAAATTAAGCTGTTCGGCTTGTAATTCAAAGGACAAAGGCGGCTGCGCCTGAATCCGTAAAATATCGCTAGCAACCTGATGTTCCAGTTTCCAGTAGCGATACAAATACAAACGCTGCCCATCAAATACAAACGGTGCAATTTGTGGATCAGGATTTAAAGCGCTACGCTGCAAGTTCATGTGCAAATGTTGCAATGCCGCCACTTGTTCTGCGGTTGCAGGAATACAGCTATCCCCTTGCTGAATAGCATCGAGTACCTGTTGCATCAAAATTTGCGCTGAAGCATCAAAAGTGACATTGCTAAATGGCGGCTGACATAGGTAATCCATCCACGCCTGCATTGGCGTTTGAGCTGAATTTAAGTGAATATGCTTGTTTTCCACACAGTTATCCTCAAAGTTATCCACAGGATAAGCAATTGTTTTATTAAGTCGATAAGCTGACTTAGCGTTATTTTTTAAGTTCAAAGTAACCCAATATTTGATCTAGTTGCAGAATAAATTCCGCATCTGGCCGCCAATGACAAACCCCTTGCCCTGCTTGCCCCTGCATACCACGCAAATACAAATAACTGGCTCCACCCAAATGTTGCCGAATATCATAATCTTGCAAACGACTGCCCAAATAACGGTGCAACGCCACCAAATACAAGGCCGCTTGTAACCAATAACTCGATTGGGTCATGTTGTGTTCAAGGTTGGTTTTTTCATAATCGCGCTGATCGGCACCCAAATAATTACTCTTATAGTCGGCAATGTGATAACACTGCCCATCAAAATAAACCAAGTCAATTGAGCCTGTCAGATAACGCGCAGTAGCGGCTTCATTTAAATCTTGAATAGGATGTCCCGCATCTTCAAACAATTGCTGAATTGCTTGAATAAATAAGCGCTGATCTGCCAACGCCAAATAGAATGGAAACTCTGATAAATAATGTGCAGTAGATAAGGCGGAAAGCTGGAAAGTATCGTGCAAAGGAGTATTCAACACATCCTTCAGCCACTCGGTCATGTGCGCAAAAATATCTGCTTCCTGCACAGTCGCGCTGCCTTTGGCAGTGTCGAGTTTTGCCATCAAGTCTGCCAATAACACATCGGAATTAAACTCTTTGTCGTTATGAAAACGACGTTTGACTTCTTCTAAAATGTCGTTATAACTGGCTTTAAAGTCGATGTATTCAAAGAGTTTATGTAAAAAACTCCCCGCTTGAGTACCACGCTGAAAATTAGCTTTGATCCATGCAATCGGTTGAGCCACCTGTACAATTTCCTGTTCCGCTTCGACAGGTTCCTGATTGATTTCATCGGCAGCGGCAGCCTGCTCCTCGCTTGCCAATGCCAAAGTATCGCTACGCATGGCGGCAGGTAAATGTTGTGCCAAGCCACTAAAACTGGTTTTGGTCCGTGGATAAAAACGACGCTGCGGAAAATCTGCGGCTTCAATCTTAATTTCTTGCACTTGTTCGAGTTGTAATGCTGCCGCCAATTGTGTCAGAGGTGCTTCATCACAGCTCCACGCTGCTGCAATTTCTGCTGAACTTGGCGCTTGTAAACGCCAAACATTTAAACCAGCAGATTTTGGTGCAGCCTCTTTTTTACCTTCTTTTGCAGGCGTAGGCTGTTTTAGCATCGCATAGACCCGATAACTGGCGCGGGTGAGTGCCACATACCAAAGCCGATTCAACTCTGCCAAACGGCGCTCACTGTGCTGCTGCGTTGCTGTGGCATCTATGTCTTTATGTTTAATAGCAATGACACGTTGCTCAATGCCTTGCGCTTCCTGCGTTGCAAACACCAAAGCAGACTTGTCAGATTTGGGCGGCTGATCTGCCGACATCAAAAAGACCACTTTAAACTCTAAGCCTTTGGACTGGTGAATGGTCATCAGTTTCACCCCTGCCGCATTAGAAAGTTTCCTCTCAATTTCCCAATCGCGTTTGGCAGGTGATTCAACTTGCTGTAAATACCAGTAATACAGCATGTAAGCCCCTTGATGGCGTTCACTTTGACGACTCAGCAATTCAGTCAAATGACGTAAATTCACCACATGCCGTTCATTGTCAAAACTGCGTTTCGCCACCAAATTTTCCCAAACTTTAAATAAGTTTAGGCAGTAATTCCATGCGGTTAAAAAGCCTTTATTGACCCACATTTCACGAATGCAGTCGAAGTCATAAATAAACTGACCTAAACCTTGTTGCTCAAGTTCAATCAACTGTTGCAGGTTATAACCCAATAAACGTGTCAGTAAGGCGCGCTTGACCTTGGCTTCATCATAAGGATGTAAAATTGCAGTTAAAATTGCTGCCACATCTTTGGCCAAAAAGCCTGTAAAAACACTGCGCTGGCTACTTCTATTGACCTGAATTCCAATCCGTTCAAGCTCGTATTGGGCTTGATCAAGCTTTTGATGACTGGTCGATAAAATGGCAATATCATCGGCTTGTAAAGCGACTTTGCCTGAAGAGTGATCAAAATATAAATCGCCTGCAATGCCTTGATTTAATAACTCGCGAATTTTTCGTGCAATTTGAATGGACTCATCCTGATCATGTTCCACCGTTACCCAACGCAGCGGTGCGGGATTGACCTGTTGCCGATCCATTAAGGCAGGATGAGGACGTGAACCTGCAATGACAGGATCATAAATCACTTTTTCACCAAAAGCGGGTTGGCGTTGAAATAACTCATCCACCACACTGACCAGCTCTTTCACTGAACGATGATTTTGTCTGAGCGAGTAAATGCGACCTTGTTTTTTCAGCACATCATCGCGGGCATTGTTATAGGTCAGCATATCACCACCGCGGAAACCATAAATCGCCTGCTTAGGATCGCCCACCATAATCATACAACCACGCGCATACCACTTTGGATTGCGCCAAATTTGTGCCAGCATGTCATCTTGATCTTGGTTGGTATCCTGAAATTCATCCACCAAAATCAGTGGATAACGCGTATGCACAAACTGTGCAAAACGCTGCCCACGTTCTCCCTGCAAAGCTTCAGCTAAACTGCGAATTTGTTGGGAAAAAGTGGTTTCCCCTTTTTGCTGTAAAAGTTGCGGTAAACGCTGTTTGACGTGTTGTACCAAATAGAATTTTAAATTGGTCTCCACCAATTCAATTTGACGCTCAAAATTAAGTTTGGCATCCACAACTGCTTTAATTTTTCGGATTACAGGATGATCAAAAAAAGCATCTTGCACCTCTTGCGTACATGGCGCTTTCGCTTTGTTAAAAATAGATTTTCTGAGCTTACCGTCTTGATTCAAATATAGTGCAAAGACCGCATTAAACAATTCAGCAAGGTGTGAATTAAAATAATGTTCTAAAGGATTATGCTTAATTTTTTCAATCAGTTTTGGCAAAGCTTCTGTAAATAGTGGCTGCAACCCCTTCTTGTCACTCCCCGCGACATAATGGGAAAAATTAAAACTATATTCACCATCATAATATTCTTTTAATTCTTCAATTTGCGGGATGGTGATACTGGCTAAATTCTGCAACGCCTCTGCTAAATCTTGTACATCCAATTGTCCCTGATCTATGCCCTGAATCTCTGCCGATGCAAAATTCAAACTGGTATTGACCAACCCCTCATAGTCTGCTGCAGATTTCAACCGCCCACATAACAGCATATAGTCCACAACATGCTGAGGCTGTGCTTGAATCCATTCACGCAGCACATCATGCAGCAATTGTTCAGTATAGACCGATGCTTGGTCGGTAATATTGGCGCGCTCAATTTTGCCGCTTTCAAAGGAAAATTCACGCAATAATTTTTGGCTAAAGCTATCCAGCGTTCCGACAAATAATTCATCGAGTTGTGCAATCACCAAGTTCAAACGTGAACTGGCATAGTCCAGTTTTAAGCGATATTCCTGCAGAACATTTTTGAGTAAAGGATCTTGTAGTTGTGCAATTTTCTCTGCAAGGGCGCGTTGATCTAAAGACTGATTTAAACACTGGTCGATATATTGTTGGGTTTCAAGCAAGCGTGCACGAATACGACTTTTTAGCTCGGCTGCGGCGGCACGGGTAAATGTGGTCGCAATCACTTGATTAGGCAAATAATCTTTCAGGAAAATCCGCACCATCAAACTAGATAAAGTATAGGTTTTTCCTGTACCTGCCGATGCTTCAATCCAATGCAAGCCTTTAAATTGCATCTCATGAATTGGGTCATAACAAATTGGGAATGGGCTAGATGAGTTCACGCAGATTCCCCTTGTTTTTGAAGATTTTTCGCAGATTCATAATTTTCAATGATGGGCTGATACAGTCGATGGCTATATTGCTGAAATGCCTCAATCAACAACGGTTCAGTTTCACTGTCTTGAAAAATAAATGACCAGTCTGGGTGATTTTTCTCACTTTCATCAATAAAGCTCCTCCTAGCACCGTCATGCCAATGTTTTACGAAGCTTTCCATGTTCAAAACCTGATCGGACTGAGCTTCATCCCATTGGATTTCAAATTCTTTTTTATCTTTCATTTTTAAAACCAAAGCCGCAGGCAATAACACAGGATATTGCTGTGCGTGTTTCCAGAACTCAAACCACTGGGCTAAATACTCGTGTGCTTGCTGTGCATTGATATTGGCAAAATGAATCACCGCATCTTTACACACCACAATCCGCTCTAAATCTTGATGTTCTGTGTTCTGATAGGCCACCCAAAACAAATATTCCAACCACACTTCGGCATATTTTCTTGGTCTGGCACTCGCTGCCACCACGCTACACCAAAGCTTTGTCGGCTGTTCAGGCACTTGAATACGGATATGCAGATGCGGATTCATTTTCCAAAGCTGTTGCGTTGTTGTGGTTGCCTCGTCTGCAAATTGCTGGAGTGTGTCACGTAAATATTGCTGTTCTTGCAGTCCCGTTTGAAACGTGGCATTTAAGGTTTTACCCACAGGCAAGGTATCTTGCAACAAGCTTTCTGCATCTTGCTCGCCATGTTGCAGTAAAAAATCACGCACACTATATTTTTCCAAGCCATTTAAAATCAGCGGCTCGTGGTTCATTGCAGCAGTGTCGGATTGTAAATTTTCGACTCCAATCGCTTTTAAATAGGCACGTGCAGGGAAACATACATCTCGAATCCATTGCATACTGTCGAGTACCACCACGTCTTGTGGCAATAATGGATATTCACCAAACCATGCTTCGCGTGGTGTGGTTTCTTGCTGCATTTGTTTGGCAACCCGATACCATTGATCTTTAAAGCGAACTTCACGGCTTTCGGCAAAACGCAGTTGATCAAAAGGTTGCAAACTATGTAAGTGATAAAGAGATTTCAATTGTGCGGGAATCTCGACACCATTCAAATTTAAGCGTGAATCGCTAGCTTCATCGGGATGTTTCACAATCAACTCCAAATGCTGCACAAATTCCTGCACCACCACGGATGGATCGCGCACCTCGCCATCACTGACATCAAAACCGTTATAAAATAACCAAACACTGTCTTGCGCCAACAATAAACTATCTAAAAATGCCCCTTGATCATCCTCAATGCGTGAACGATCTCCCAGTTGTGGTTTTAATAATTGCATCAAATCAAAAGCCAATTGCTGGTCACGACTTGGGAACACGCCATTGTCCAAATTCAGCATCACAATCAGCTTATACGGCAGTGGACGAATTGCACCAATTTGGCTAAAGGTAATGGCGCCCGATGGACTGGCTTGTTCGAGTTGGGTTTCGAGCTGGGCTGAAATTTCTTGCAGAATATAATCCAGCGGTAAGCTTAAATGACGCAAATCTTGACCCGACTGCACATCAAAATAACTGGCTAAGGTCAGCATACGGTCATGTTTTTGCACCAAACTAAACACCGATGCCAACACATCTACCCCTGCATCCTGAAACTCACTCAGGTCTTGCATCAGTTGTTTAAGCCAATATTCCACCGTTTTGGCTTGCCCCAATTCATGCTGAATTAGCCAATCACGGCGCTGTGCAAAATCCTGATAAATTTGAACCAGTTTAAAAATCAATTCAAAATCGCTACTTTGCACATCGGCATAACTTAAAGTGTGCTGAACCACGCAATGCTCTGGCACTGCAACGCCCAAAGCCAAACGATCTAAAGCAAACTTTAAGCTGAACCGATAATCTTGATCATCTGCACTCAGGCTGCGTTTTAAATGCTCGGCATCTAAACCACGTTTAAAACCTGCATTGGCCAACAACTCATTCATGCGCTCAATATTGTTTAAATTCAAGGCATAACGCTGTTGTGTGGCAGCCAAACTCAACCAGTCGCCAAACTCCTCAAAGCTAAAACGTCCTTGTACTAGCGCTATACGCCCAACCACCGCACGCCAAGCATTATGAATGTCTAAAGAGCTGATGCCTGCAATTTGAATAGGCAAATACACACTATCTTGACTGAGTTGATGCCCTAAAGCGGCTTGATTCTGCTGTGATTTTTGTTGTCCTTTCTGATAGAGATCACGTTCACTTGGCGGTGCAGCAAATACGCTGCGAATTAAAGATTCTTGTTCTTTGAGTTTCGGACTCAATACCAAAATATCACTGGCTTGGCGGCTGTCATCTTGCCCTAGCCATGCAATTAAACGATCTTTAAGTACCTCAAGCTGACGTAAACTTGAATGACACACATGAATTTGCAATGACTCATCGGCAGGATCTAAGTCATACGCCTGCGCGACTGGCTCAACCAAATTCAATACATCCGATTGAATTTTACCCAGTAAATGCTGCGGCTCTTCTTCAGGGAAAAGATCATACCACTCGCCTTCATCACCACTTGACAACGCCGCCAATAAAGAAAAGTGATCACGTGCCTGTTTACCAAAGCGTGTCAGCAAAGGATGATGTGACTCGCGCATATCGGCATTAAATTCGCCATTATATTTTTTGATATATGCAGCAATATCATCATCACTTACGGTTTTATTTTGACTTTCCATCTCACGAATAAAACGACTTTTGATTCGCGCATCCATGTTTAATTTCCACTTAGGATCGACCATGTCTGCCCAATATTCTTGCGATGGGTTGTAATGCAGAATAAAAATATCCATATACTGCGCCAAACGGCGGATAAACAGCAACTGACTTGGCGGCAAATCCAATAAGGTAAAAATCACCAACTGTTTGGGTAATTTGTTAATACACGAATTTGGATTTTCAGGCTCGCCCAAAGCTTGCCAAAATTGCAGATCAATCTCCTGCATTTTTTCAAAATCTGCATGAAAAATATGCAACCACAACCAACTTTGCCATTGCTCTAATTCTTCGGCTTGCGCTTGAGTAAATGCGGCTATTTCCAATGCCGCTTGTTTTTCTTCTTCGCTCTCAAAGTTTTTAGGGATATAAATTTGCTGCTTTAAGTTCAGGCGTTTCTGCTGTCCCCAAACCGCTAACCAATTGCTTTGACATTGGCAGACACCCTCGCAGCCTTTTTGGCAAAAACCACGATAAACCATGTAATTGCTAAATAAACGTGAAACTTTATCTGCCACCCAATACAGCATGTTTTGCTTTTTGAGCTGCTTTTCTAAACCCTGTGACAATTGCTCTGCGCTGTCATAAATTCGCTGAATCAAACGATGTAAAGCATGCTCGGCAGGAAGTGGGTTTTGTTCGTGTTGTATCCACGGTTGTAAGTCATAAAACACACGCCATTGCATCACAATACGCGGAATATTTGCCTGACGCACCCGATCTTTATCGTCTAAAACTGCCTGATAAGCGGCCCATTGAAAGGCACGAATACGATGATGAAATTCAGTATTGGCACTAATGCCTTTTTGCTCGGCTATTTTTTCCGTCAGCCACTTTTCTACTGCCACTGAAGGCACAATAAAATGCTGGGTTTGTAGCACCTGAAGCGGATTCGATGTCGGTTGACGTATGGTTTTCAGCATTTCATTGACTAAAACTTCTATACGTTGGCTTTGTATGACATGAATCGCCATAAGGTATCCTTTAATTTATTTTGAATAAGAATGTATTAAATGTACTAGAAGGCCGTTGATCTATCATTTGCCTCAAGCACAACAAAAGAATAAAGATTATTGGCTATACACTTACAACGGTGTATGACACTTTACAAGCATACTTTTATTGCCTACTTTATTCAAAAAGTGCTTTGAATAAAGTGGTTTAATTTACCAAACAGCATACGATTATCCGCCATTTTAAGGTTGTACTTATGATAAAAAGAGAGACAATTCCAGACAGTATTGATCCAAGCCTAGACTTGGAAATGATTCGTGCAGAATGCCTAGAACTGGTCAAAAAACGTGCCTATTTTTCTGCAGGTGCAGCCATCATTCCTGTGCCGTTCTTAGACGTTGTCATTGATGTGGGCATCTTGTCGCAACTGATTCCAGAAATTAATGCACGTTTTGGCTTATCTCCTGAGCAAGTCAGCGTGTATGATCCTGAAACCCGAAAAGTCCACTGGAGCGAATTGCGTAAACGCGGTGTGGAATTTTCAGGCTTAGTCGTGGCGCGTACTGCAGTAAAAAAATCCCTGAATAATGTCGCAGCCAAGTACATCACCAAACAAGTCACCAAGTTTATTCCATTGGGTGGACAAATGGTGGCAGCAGGTTTGGGTTATTTTATTATGAAAAAAATTGCCGAAACGCATGTTGAAGAAAGCTATAAACTGGCAAAAAGCATTCAGCTTAAACAAGCCAAAGTTGTGAATGCTTAATTTTTAAACTAAACAGGCTCAAATTCAGCTAACTTAACACGCAGTCTTTGCATCCTCGAGGCAGATTATTCTGCCTTGAGTTGTTTCAAGATGGTTCTTAAAATTTCCAAACGTGCTGCATTTTTGTCATTACTCGGAATGATGTGCCACGGTGCATATTCGGTACTGGTACGTTGCAGCATATCTGCCGCTGCCACCAAATAATCATCCCAACGGCTACGGTTGCGCCAGTCTTCATCTGTAATTTTAAAACGCTTATGTGCGGTTTCCTGACGTGCTTTAAAACGCAGCTCCTGCTCATCTTTACTAATGGCTAACCAAAATTTGATGACGACAGTTTGATGATCATTTAAGTCTTTTTCAAAACGGTTGATTTCGTCATAAGAACGCTGCCATTCCAGTGGGCTAATCAAACCTTCTACACGTTCTACCAATACCCGCCCATACCAAGAACGGTCAAAAATATTGATTTTTTCTTCAGGCAGAATTTTCGTCCAAAAACGCCACAAATAAGGACGACTGATTTCAAAGGCTTCAGGTGCACTAATGGTGTAAATTTCGTATTCACGCGGATCCAGTTTTTTTACAATCCGTTTAATCGCGCCGCCTTTGCCTGCTGCGTCCATTCCTTCAAAAACAATGCTGACATTACGGTTATCTAAACGCAGTGCATCTGCCACTTTTTTCGTGAGTTTCTTTAACTCTGCTTTATAGTCATCCTCATTGACCGATTCAGATACAGGATTAAGCAAAACTTCTGGAATTTCTGCAGCTTGCCAAGTGATGCCCGAACTGGTCGGATGCACAGGACAATGCTCTAAAGCACGTAAAATATGCTGTGCAAATTGTTGATCGCGGATGGTTTCATCTTCGCAATCAATCATAATCCAGTCATCGGTAAAGCGTTGGCGCAGCTTTTGCAAGCTGTCATATTGCTTTTTATTGCGCCAATCCAAGCCGTGCAATTTATGCCAATGCACTTCGCTCGGTTCCATATCATCTAGTCGTTTTTGTAGTGATTTCCACGATAAATCGAACCAGATTTTAATGACATCCACATGGTTATTTTTTAAGTCTTCTTCATAGGCACGCATTTTTTCGACATAGTTATCAAACATGGTGTCATCAATTTTTTTAGACACATGCATGGCTGTGCTTAATAAGTCACTATACCAATTGCCAAACATCACCATAATTTGACCTTCGGCAGGAATAAAACGTGCATAAGGCTGCCAAAGTGTCTGTTTGGGATTAAACGGGTGTGGCGCATCGGCTTTTACCCTTAAATAACGCGGATCGACCCATTCCCTAAGTTGTTTGACCGACTCTCCTTTCCCCGCCAATTCAATGCCGCTCACTAAAATCAGCAAACTTTTGGCATTTTTTTCACCTTTGGTATTTTTTAAAGCATATTGGGCTTCAATTAGCTCGACTGAAAGTTGTTCTTCTTCCATGAGTTTAAATTCAGTATGTGCTTGTGACATCATCTACCCTATTGTTGTGTTATTTAAGCTCTGCTGATCATTCGTCTATATTTACGATATTAGAATGAGCGACAGACTTTGATCAGTATACGAATATCGACCCATTTTTTAACAACTTTTCGCGTATTTTTGTAGATTAATCTCACACACTGACCTTTGCCGTTTGGAATTCTGTGTAATTTGTCATAGCGACGAGATCAAACTCACATTAAGATTTGCCCATTCAACTCAATAATGAGACACCCTATGTCTAAACTTGCTGCTTTAGATGAGCTGTTAGAACTGTATTATCAATTTAAATATCATAAAAATCCTATGCTTTTTCAACGCTTACAAGATGTTCAAGCATGGCAAAAACAGCGTATGCAACGCACCCATGCCACACAGTTTGCCGAAAAGCACAATGTCTTGATGGCTGAATATTTTTTAAACCGCTTATATGGCGGTCCAGATTTTGACGCTTTGGCAGGTCAAATTGCTCGCCTACTGAAATATGCACACAAAGCTGAAAAAATCATCCCTGAAAATGCAATAAAAACAGGGACTTCTGGGGTAAGTCTGGCGATTTTGGCAGTGCAGTTAGATGAACAAGTCGCGATACAATTGCTACAGGACTATCCTGAAAATATGCCTTTAAATGATGAGATGATGCGTCTGACTTATTTAAAGCTCGATCAGGGCGAAGCACGCTTAAAACAATTAAATATGTTGGATGAACTGGGTAAAAACCTAGATAAATATATGCGCTCTTTTGTGGTCTATACCGCTTTTAAAATGTGTAAAGGCGCGGCGCAAAAATACAGTTTTCAAATTATGTATGAGTTTATGCAAGATGGCTTTTTAGCCATGAAACCATTAAAGTCCGCAGAGAAATTTGTGAAGCAATTTACTACCACAGAACGGGAAATTATTGCCAAAGTACATGCAGGTGATTTACATCCATTTTCATAATCCCAATGTGTGAAATAACCAACACTTATTCAGCACACTTACGCTATCTTTGGTTTTTTCTGTATATTATTCATAACAATTGCATGATGATTACTGTACAAGTGCTTAGAATCTGTCATCATGCATACACTGCAGCCTTAAGCCTTTTTATCCTGAGGAGTGACTCCAATGTCGAATGAAAATCAAACGCCTACCGCTACTCCCGAGTCGGCACAACCAACAGACAAAGTGAGTCCATTCTTAACCGAACCTCTACCGCAAGGCGCTCCACAAGGTCAGCAACAATCTTTAGAACAAAAATTAACGAATACACCTGTTACGGGTTCAGTGCCAAAATATAATTTGCCGCGCGGTGCCAACACAGGCAATGTCGGTGCAACCACACACTTCGGCTACCAAACCGTCAGCAGTGAAGATAAAGCCCAGAAAGTCGCAGAAGTCTTCCACTCGGTTGCAAGCAAATACGACATTATGAACGACTTAATGTCATTTGGTATTCACCGCTTATGGAAACGCTTTGCGATTAATATGTCAGGTGTACGTCGTGGTCAGCGCGTACTGGACATTGCAGGCGGTACGGGTGACTTAGCCAAAGTCTTTAGCCGTGAAGTTGGCCCTACAGGTCATGTGGTACTGTCAGATATTAACGAATCTATGCTGAATGTTGGCCGTGACCGTCTAATTGATGCAGGCTGTACCAATGTCGATTTCGTGTTGGCGAATGCCGAAACTTTAGAACCATTTGAAGACAACAGCTTTGACTTACTGACTATTTCATTTGGTTTACGTAACGTGACCGATAAAGATGCAGCTTTGGCAGCGATGTACCGCGTACTCAAGCCGGGTGGTCGTTTATTGATTTTAGAATTTTCAAAACCAGTATTTGAACCGTTCTCAAAACTCTACGATTTATATTCATTCACAGCATTGCCATTGATGGGTAAAATTGTCGCAAACGACTCAGAAAGCTACAAATACTTGGCTGAATCTATTCGTATGCACCCAGATCAACGCACTTTAAAAGGCATGATGGAACAGGCAGGCTTCCAAAACTGTGATTACCACAACCTGACTGGTGGTATTGTTGCCGTTCACCGTGGTTTTAAACTCTAAGGCGTACCGCAATGTGGTCAATTCTCGCCCTTGGTGCAGTTGAGAAACTGATTCATCATGTTATTGATTTGGATGCGATTACTCGCATCCAGCTCAACCAACTACACGGCAAAATGTTGCGTGTGGTGCTCGATTCGCCACAGCTTTCTGTAGATGTCTTTTTTGATGACAACAAAGTTCGTTTAGAACCTACTGCAACAGGTCACAGCGAGCAGCCTTCTATTTTTGAGCAACGCCCGTTTGATCAAGCGCAAAATATCAGCCCCGCAACGACCACTTTGCATGTTAAAAATGTGGTGCAATTGCTCAAACTGTTGCTATCCGATGAAGTGGGCAATATTCCCCTACAAGGTGACTATCATCTTTTACAAGATATTCAGCGCATTATGCAGCAGGCTGAACTAGACTTGGCCGCACATTTAAGCCCTTGGATTGGTCCTGCTTTGGCTCATGAAGTTGGCAAAATTCAGCTTGCACCCAAGCATTTAAAACGCAGTCTACACAGCCATTTGTTCTTTGCTGAAGATGCCCTAAAAGAAGACAGTGGTCTATTTGCCCCACGCTGGCAAATGGATGACTTACAACAAGACACGCGCATTTTTCAACAAAATTTAGACCGCGCCGAAGCCAAAATTCAACAGCTACAAGCGCAGCTTGATGCACAGCCAGATACCGCTTCTGACACCTTAAACTCCACTCAACCCTAGGGAATAAGTCTTTATGATTCCGCACGTTTCACGTTTACTCGAACTTTGGCGCATTGCCGCGCACTATAGACTCGACACGTTGTTTCCTGCGGAAGAACTACCAGAAAAGGCACGTCATGCGCTCAGTTTTATTCGCATGCACCCTGCGGCTTGGTCTAGTAAAGAACGTAAAAACCCGCTGAAGCTCAAAGAAGCTTTAGAAGAAATGGGACCATTGGCAATTAAACTTGGGCAATTGCTGTCTACGCGTCGTGACCTGATTCCGCCTGAAGTTTTACAGCAATTGGTGTTGCTACAAGACCGTGTCAAACCATTCGGTTCTGACGTGGCACAAATGCGAATTCAGCAATCGCTCAAGGCAGACATCAACACCCTGTTTGCCCGTTTTGATGAGCAACCTTTAGCAGCAGCCTCCATTGCGCAAGTCCATACCGCTGCCTTGCATGATGGTCGTGAAGTCGTCGTTAAAGTCACCCGTCCCGATATTCGCCAGCAAATTCTACAAGATTTTGAAATTCTGGAATGGCTCGGTGCAGCACTGGAAAAACGTCTGGAAGCGGCACGCGCTCTACATTTATCTGAAATTATTCAGGACTATCGTCAAATTATTCTCAACGAACTGGATTTGACCTTAGAAGCGGATAACACCCGCCGCATGCGTCACTACTTTACAGGCTCAAGCATGATGTACGTGCCTGAAGTCTATATGGACAGTAAAGATGTGATGGTGGCAGAGCGCATTACAGGTGTGCCAATTTCCGACACGGCAACCTTTGATCGTTTGGGGATGAATCGTGCCGATTTGGCAGAAAAAGGCCTCACGATTTTCTTTACCCAAGTGTTCCGTGACAACTTTTTCCATGCCGATATGCATCCTGGCAACGTCTTTGTGGAAACCATCAATCCGAATAATCCGCGTTTTATTGCGCTAGATTGTGCGATTATGGGCGAGCTGTCCAAGCATGACCAAATGACCGTAGCACGTATGTTGCTGGCGGTGATGAACAGCAACTTTATGCAGCTGATTCAAGTGGTACACCAAGCTGGCTGGATTCCACCGGGCACAGATCAAGATGCTCTCGCCCGTGAAATGCGCCGTACTGTCGGGCCAATGGTGTCTAAACCGATGCACGAATTGGACTTTGCAGGCATTCTGATTCAGGTCATGGATATTGCACGTCGTTTCCATTTGGAAATTCCACCGCAATTGATGCTACTCCTGAAAACATTGGTGCATGTTGAAGGCTTGGGCACAGACTTATATCCAGAACTGGATATCTGGAAACTGGCAAAACCAATTTTAACGGATTGGATTAAAGCCAATATGAATCCAGTCAAAAATGTCAAAGAAATTGGGCAGCAAATTCCCGACCTGTTACTGGGTGCGCAAGACTTACCAAGTTTAATGATTGACAGTTTAAATGGTTTAAAAAACCAATCGGCTTGGCATTCCAAACAATTGCATGAATTACAAAGCATGCGTCTACAAATGGAACATCAGCAAAAACGCAGCTGGATTTTTGGCAGCATTATGGCCATTTTCCTCTCCATTGCGATTATTGCACCGTGGTATGTCTCTATTGTTTTAATCGCGTTGGCAAGTTTCTTGGCGATTTGGCGTATAGCTAAATAAAGCCACATTGCTTGATAACAAACTGATTAGACGATAAAAAAATTAGAAAGCCTGTTTTAAAGCAGGCTTTTTTATCACGCTGATTTTCTCTAACTCATCCTAAAAACTACCGCATGACTCATCAGTCACCAAATGATGCCTCTCGCCATTGTTGCAAAAATCACCACGCCTACAATTAATGCACATTTGTAGCGTTATAGATCAAGCATGACTCAGCTTTTGCATAAACGTGCCCCTGCACTCAGTATTCGCGCAGGACATCTGGCACGCCAACTGATTGAACAAGAAGGCTTACATGCCCAACACGTCGATATTATTCCAGGTGCAGCAGGCGGCCCCAAAGGTATTGGCATTCAAGGCTTAGACCAAGCTATTTTTGGCGAGTTTTTTGCCCAAGCCCCAAAGCGTCGTACTGTGGTCGGTTCTTCAATTGGCAGTTGGCGCTTTGCCAGTATTTTGGCGTGGGGCGCAAAACAAGGCACTGAACGCCTGTCCGATTTATATACCAACTTGTATTTTCATAAAAAAATGTCGCGCCAAGAAGTCGCTGAGATTTGTCAAAATATGCTGTTTGAACTGATTCAGGGACAGCAACAACAACTGATTCAGCATCCTGACTATCACCTCACGGTCATTTCCGTCAAAGCTCAACATATTTTCCAAAGTGACCAAGCCTTGCCTTTGCTAGCATCTGTGGCTGGAATTATTGGTAGCAATGCCATTGCGCGCAAACATAACCGCTTATTTATGCAACGCGTCATCAGCCAACCTGCGCAAGGTCAGCAGTTTATGGTAGAGGATGATTTTGTCACCCATTACCAAGCCCTGAATGAGCAGAATGTCGCACCGTGGCTGCTCGCCTCAGCGTCTATTCCCGGGGTGATGTCTGCTATTCGTGACATTCCTGATGCGCCCGTGGGCAGTTATCGGGATGGTGGCTTAATTGACTACCATCTAGATTTACCTTACCAAAGTCAGGGCATTGTGCTGTACCCACACTTTACCGACAGCATTACCCCTGGCTGGTTTGATAAAATGTTGAAGCATCGTAAAGCCAATCCTGAAAATCAGGCCCGGACACTCTTGCTATCACCTTCGGCAGAATATTTAAGCAGCTTGCCTTTAGGCCGTTTGCCCGATCGTAAAGACTTCACCTTAAAAGGTTTAGATCAGGCACAGCGCATTCGCTTATGGAAACAATCGGTGGCAGAAAGTCAGCGTTTGGGCGATGAATTTCTGGAAATGGTGGAAAAACAAAACTTCCCTCAATTTATGCAAACGCTTTGACAGTACAAATCTGGCAAGATAATTTAGGTAAATTGTCTTGAATCACGTACACTATAGGGACGATGCAAAATCGTGCGCTCAGAAAATAGCGTCCATACAATTTAAATTAATTTTGGTGAACAACTCATGAATAACTTGCAATGGCTCGATGAAGTAAAATTTAACGAACAAGGATTAGTGCCTGCCATTGCACAGCATCATCAAACAGGACGTGTGTTGATGGTGGCGTGGATGAACCGTGAAGCCTTGGCACTGACTGCCGAAAAAAATCAGGCGGTGTATTTTTCACGTTCACGCAATAAATTGTGGCACAAGGGTGAAGAATCTGGACACTTTCAAACTGTGCACGAGATTCGTCTGGACTGCGATGCCGATGTGATTATCCTGCAAATTGAACAACATGGTGGAATTGCTTGCCACACAGGGCGTGAATCTTGTTTCTATCGCAAACTCACCGCCAATGGTTGGGAAATTGTAGATGCACAGCTGAAAGACCCGAATCAAATTTATGGTGAACAAGCCGCCAATGCTCACACCTTAGCCATGAGCCAATCAAAGGCACAAGCTGAACAGGTTGAAGTTTTGGCTTATTTAGGGCAAATGATGAGCGAGCGCAAAACCGCTAATCCTGACTCATCTTATGTAGCCAAGCTATACCATAAAGGCTTGAATAAAATTTTGGAAAAAGTCGGTGAAGAAACCGTGGAAGCAATTATTGCCGCCAAAGATTTCAACACCGAAGCCAATGCCAACAACAAAAATGACCTGATTTATGAAGTGGCCGATTTATGGTTCCACAGCATTGTCATGTTGGGTTATTTCGATATTGAACCGCAAGTGGTACTGAATGAATTGGCTCGTCGTCAAGGTTTATCAGGCTTGGTTGAAAAAGCCAACCGTAGCCATTAACGCGAAAAGCCAACCCTGATCTGTGTCTGTAATCACCAAGCCTCGCCCGACCTATGAGCAAGCCACTGCTATAGATAATGCACGTCTGGGCAAATCTTTTAAAGTGATTGCCTATGCAGGTACAGGTAAAACCACGACCTTACAAATGATCAGTGATGCCATGCCAGAACGGCGTGGCATGTACTTGGCATTTAACAAAGCCATTGCCGCAGAAGCACAAAGTAAATTTCATCGTCAGGTCGATTGTCGTACATTTCACTCGCTTGCATATCGCAGCGTTCCACGTGGAGTCACCGACAAATTACGCCTACCCCGTTTAAGTCCAAGTTTTATTGCCAAAGAGTATCGTTTAGAACCGATTACCCTTAGACGTATGATGGGCGGACGCTATGAAAAATATGTGTTGATGCCAAGTCGTTTAGCCAGTTTGGTGGCCAATGCCGTGAGTCATTTCTGCTCGACCAGTTCGCAATACCCTGCCCCACGACATTTACAAGCACCCAGTTGGTTGCATCCAGATGACATCGACACCTTACAAAAGCATCTTTATCCTGCGGTAGAACGACGCTGGTTGGAGTCAATTGACCCGAATCATCAGGCAGGCATTGGACACGATATTTATCTGAAACTTTGGGCCTTGTCTGAACCCAACATTCCTGCCGATTATGTGCTGTTTGACGAAGCTCAAGATGCCGACCCGCTCATGCTGGGCATTTTACTCAAGCAACGTAATACTCAAGTGATTTATGTGGGCGATGCGCATCAGCAAATCTATGCTTGGCGTGGTGCAATCAATGCCATGCAGCAATTACCTTTGCCTGAATCACGACTGACCACATCGTTCCGTTTTGGTGAAGAAATTGCCCTGACCGCCAATGCCATTTTAGGTGGGCTGAATGAAACCGTGCCACTCTTGGGCAATCCAGAATTACATTCCAAAGTGGTCAACAAACCGCATACCAAAATGCGTGATGCGATTTTATGCCGTACCAACGCCCGTGCCATGGAACTGCTACTGGCAGGTTTAGTGCATGGCGATAAAGTCAGTCTGCAAGCCGACCATGTGCGCTTAAACCGTTTTGTGGATGCTGCCGCGATGCTCAAACAAGGCAAACGTGTGACCGACGTTCCGGAACTGGCATGGTTTAACTCTTGGCATGATGTACATGAATATTGTGAAACCAACGATGGCAGCGACATTAAACCTTTGGTCAAACTGGTGGATGATCATGGTACTAATCCACTCAAACGGGCGTTGGCAAAAATCACCCCAATTGACCAAGCCGACTATATTATTTCGACAGCGCATAAAGCCAAAGGTTTAGAATGGAATCGGGTACATATTGAAGACGACTACCAATTTAAACTGAACGACAAAGAGCATAAAATTAGCGATGAAGAATTAAGATTACTGTATGTGGCATGCACACGTGCTAAAGTCAGTTTAAATATTCATCATATTTACGATTTGGTACAACAACTGAAAATAAAAATGCCGACATCGTTACGCAAAGCGGTGGGGTAATTGCAGCAGGTGCGCTATGAAAATTACATCGGTTCATTTCAGACACATCACCCATTTTGCAGACCTAAAACTCGAACTCAATTATCACGATCTTCCCATCACCCTTATTTTAGGAGACCAAAGTGCGGGGAAGACTTCGCTATTACGCTTTAGTTATCAGGCACTAACCTGGTTTGCTGCACGTTATAAAGATTTACGCACTGCGGGCTTGGTCATGCAAGATCAAGATATTATGCAAACGCGCTTACAAGCAAAAATTGATGTGTGTGTGGAGATTCCAGCAGAAATAGGCAGTTTGGCAGAATCAAGCAACACGCAAATTGAAAGCACCCAACATTGTGACTGGCAATTATATAAAACCCTGAATAGTAGCGGCGTAGGAGTAAGCAAAGCAGAAACCGCCAAGCTTGAAAAAATGGTGCAGCTCTATCAACACGCCATTAAACATGACCCGATGCAAGGTCTACCGCTGATTGCCTACTACCCTGCAGAACGCTTCGTGAATGAAGTTAATTTACTCAATAAAAATAATCCGCTGATTTTACAACCTGGACATGCCTACGAAATTGCTGCGATTCCATTCACGACATTTACTCGTTTTTTTGAATGGTTGCGGGAAATTTCCGATATTGAAAATGCCCAAAGTGCGCAGCTTTTACACAAGCTATATCAGCAACAACAAAGCGAACTCGCACAAACCCTGAATCAGTCCTTATTGCATGCCTATACCCAAATGCATGCACCGAGTTTACAAGCACTGAAAGATGCCTTACAAATCGTGCTGCCTGAAATTGAAGACCTATATCTACAACATCTGCCTAAATTACAACTCATGGTGCGCTGTCAGGGCAAAGATATGCTGTATCAGCAATTGTCGAACAGTCAGCGCAACTGGATTGCTCTGGTAGGCGATATTGTACGTCGCCTCTGTTTGCTAAACCCAAACAGTTTGTATCCGTGTCGCGAGGGAGATGGTATTTTGTTGATTGACCAGATTGATCATCAGCTCGATCAACAACAGGCCGCACAAATACTGACCCGTTTACATCAAGCTTTTCCGCGCTTACAAATTATTGCCACAGGCAACCGCAGCGAACTTTTGGAACAAGCGGAACGCTTTCAATGTTTAAAACTGGAACATCAACAGCTGCATCCCATCGCATGGCAAAGTTTACAACCGCAGTTTGCAGAAATTTATGCTGATGTGCTAGAAACCACTCACACGACAGAAGACGTCAGCCTACAAGAACAAAACCCAACACAATTAGGCACGGCTGAAATTTTGCAGCAGATTCAAAACCATTTAACTGCCGAACAAAAACAGGAATTGCTGCAACGCTTACAGCAATTGGATAGTGAGCCAACACCTGATCAATTGCCTGAATCTTAATTGCCGAAGTCTTTCAAGGCATACTTGGCCAAAAAGCAAGGAAATACTTTATCCCGCATATAACAGACGGTATATAATGACTTTGCTGTATGCAAAAAAAATTGATGTTGTTTTATTCATGTAATAAAATCAGATTAATTTTGAACTTTTATAGTAAAATCCGATTTTGCTGTAGTTTTTAAAGTTGCGCAATACAACTTTTTTTATACCTTGAATAGTGTCTATTGACCTTTCAAACACGGTGAATGCTGTAAAAATGCAGCAGATGCAGATCAACTTCATCCATAGTTCAACTAGGTTGTAGATTGACGCATCTAAATATTTTTAACACAGCTTTAACCAAACCAAGCACAACCTTATTCGCTGCATCGTCAGCGAAAGATCAGCATATTTTTTGCTGCTTGAGCCGCCTAGCCATGTAAAATTATTTTTGCATGATCTTGTTTTGAGTTTAAGTTGCGACAATACGCTCATCAAAACAATAGACTACGTGTTTACTGACACGACTGATTGGCTTTCAAGATTGAATCTTTTGGATGGTGTGTTGCTGTCCTGTAATCCTTGGAAGATAAGATTCATCCTTTAGGTTTTCAACCTATTCACGACAATGGATATGAGTGTGCTACCGATTATTATATTGTTACCGTTAGTACTGGGCACAACCCTTGTCTCGTGGCTGAAACAATTTTCACGCGGGGTAACGGCTTTAGGGGCGATTGGCGTCAGTCTGAGCAGTCTTATTCTGCTCCTGACTCAAGCAAAAGCAGTCTTTAATGGCGAAACGATCATTCAAACATGGTCTTGGCTGCCACAGTTGGGGATTGATTTAAGCTTTCGTCTAGATGCGCTTGGTTTATTATTCTCCTTGCTGATCACGGGGATCGGCACACTCATTTTTATTTATGCCTATTATTATTTAAGTCCACAAAACTCGCTCAGTAAACTCTATGTTCTCCTCATGCTGTTTATGGCTGCCATGTTGGGAATTTCGCTCTCCAATAACCTGATTTTGTTGCTGACTTTTTGGGAACTGACCAGTATTTCCTCTTTCTTATTGGTGGGTTATTGGAGCAATTACGAGGCAGCACAACGCGGCTCACGTATGGCACTGACCATTACAGGCATGGGCGGACTCGCCATGCTCGGTGGTTTTGTGTTATTGGCGCAAATCACAGGCACCTATCAAATTGACCAAATCTTAATGATGACTGAACAAATTCAAAGTCATCATTTATTTGTACCAACTTTATTGCTGATTTTATTGGGTGCATTTACCAAAAGTGCGCAATTTCCGTTTCACTTCTGGCTACCCAATGCCATGGCTGCACCCACGCCTGTTTCTGCCTATCTACATTCGGCAACGATGGTCAAAGCAGGGATTTTCTTGCTGGCGCGCTTATTGCCAATTTTTGCAGGCGCAGCGTTATATCACAACCTAGTCACCTTTATTGGTCTATTTACCCTGTGTATGGCAGCATTCTTTGCCATTTTCAAAGAAGATTTAAAAGGCTTATTGGCGTATTCCACCATCAGTCATTTAGGTCTGATCATGTGCTTACTCGGCATTGGTTCACCGTTAGCAGTAGCTGCTGCAATTTTCCACATCATCAACCACGCCACCTTTAAAGCGGCCCTGTTTATGATTGCAGGAATTATCGACCACGAATCAGGCACACGTGATTTACGCAAACTTAGTGGCTTATGGCAACTATTACCCTTTACCGCCACCCTCACTATGATTACCGCGGCCTCTATGGCTGGCGTACCGTTGACCAACGGCTTTTTGTCCAAAGAAATGTTCTTCACTGAACTGGTAGCAAACTTATCTGGCCCTGTACTGTTGGTTTCTGCAATTGTTGCGACACTGGCGGGTATTTTTGCAGTGGCCTATTCAATACGTTTGGTACACGGCGTTTTCTTTGATGGTCCAATTGGTAAAGATGTCCCAAACAAAGAAGCTCACGAACCTCCGTTTGGCATGCGTGCACCCGCAACTTTATTGGCTGTTTTATGTATTTTAGTCGGCTTGATGCCTGCCTTATTGGTCGAGCATATTGTCAATAGCACGACTCGTGCCAGTACCCAACTGTCGCAGTTTGAAGGCACACATCTGGCAATTTGGCATGGCTTTAATCTTCCCCTGCTGATGAGTGTTATTGCACTGCTTGGCGGGATCATTTTCTATTTCTCGCTCGCCAAAGGTGGAAAAATCCGTGAAATTGACCTCGACCCACATTTAGGTCAATTCCAAGGCAAACTGCTGTTTGAATTATTCTTAAAACATTTGCTACAAGTTTCACGCAAAATCAAACGTAAAACCGAAAATGGTTCACTGCAAAGCTATTTGGTGTGGATCATTGCTTTTACGGTATTCATGGTCGCGCTACCATTATTCAATCAGGGATTAACAACTGGCACACGTGAACTCACACATGCGCCTATGATTGCCATTGTTTTATGGTTATTGCTGTTCTCTGCCTGCTGGATGATGCTGTGGTTCCACCATGAGCGCATCAAAGCTGTCTTAATCAGCGGTGCAGTTGGCTTGGTCGTCACCATGATGTTTGTCGGACTGTCTGCTCCCGACTTGGCACAAACTCAAATCACGGTTGATGTCGTCACCACTGTTTTATTGCTGATGAGTCTATCGCTGCTCCCACAATTGACCCCGTATGAATCTAGCCGTTCACGTCGTTGGCGAGATGCCTTCATTGCGATTGGTGGCGGCATTGGTATCGGCTGGATTGCGTGGCTGGTTATGACTCGCGACCACAATTCAATTTCATGGTTCTTTAATCAGCAATCCATTCCACTCGGTGGCGGAACCAACGTGGTCAACGTCATTTTGGTGGACTTCCGTGGTTTCGATACCTTTGGTGAAATTACCGTCTTGGGCATTGCTGCGATTGGTACGCTGTGTTTAATGGATGGTATGCGTGCGCACGGCACTATCATGACCCAAGGTTTAACCTATCGCTTTAATCCTTCACCGTTGATGCTGCGGATTACCGCCTCATGGATTTTACCTATCGCCCTTGTGGTCAGCCTGTATATTTTCTTGCGCGGTCATAACTTACCAGGCGGTGGCTTTATTGCGGGCTTAATTACCGCAATGGCGTTGATCATCCAATACATTGCGCTTGGTCAAGACCACACCGAACAAATGCTCAAAGCTAAATCTGGACGTTTATACGAAATCTGGATTGGCGTGGGTTTAAGTATTGCAGGTCTGACAGGACTTGCCGCATGGTTCTGGGGACGTCCATTCCTCACCAGCGCACATATTTATGTCAATCCTCCGATTATTGGTGAAATGCACCTCGCTTCGGCTGCCTTATTTGATGTAGGCGTGTATGTCACGGTGGTTGGTGCGGTAATGTTGATGATTTCTGTCTTGGGCGACTCACGTCACTCAGGCATGTCTGGCCCACTTCCAAAGGAGTAATGCAATGATTAGTATTGAGTTTTTAATTGCGTCTGCCATTGGAATGTTAGTCGCGACAGGAATCTATTTAATTTTACGTGCCCGTACCTTTCCTGTGGTTTTGGGCTTGGCGATGATTGGTTATGCCGTCAATATTTTCTTATTCAGCATGGGGCGTATTCAGCTCAATGCACCTGCAATTTTGACTGAAGCTTCAAAAGTCACCGACCCATTACCACAAGCCTTGGTATTAACCGCAATTGTGATTGGTTTTGCCACCACCGCATTTATTGTGCAATTGGCGCTGCGTAGCCGTTATGAAACAGGGACAGACCACGTCGATGCCAAAGAAGAACATCCACTGCTTGACCCACGTGAGGATGAGCCATAATGACTGATTTCCTCCAATTTTGGCTACAGCATTCACCTATTTTTAGCATCCTGATTCCAACCTTTACCGCATTTATTTTAGTGCTATTAGGCAATCCGGGCTTTGGTTCACTCTCACATGACTGGCGTCAGCCATGGCGTCGTGGCATTAGCTATCTTTCTGCCACACTCGGTTTAGTCACTGCAATTAGCTATTTAATTCAAGTCAGCAGTGGGCAAATTATTATTTATAATTTGAGCGAATGGGCCGCCCCGTTTGGCATTATTTTAGTGCTAGATCAACTGTCTGCCCTCATGTTGGTACTGACTTATTCACTTGCCTTGCCATTACTGTGGTTTTCCAGCAAAAAATGGGATGAACGTGGTCGCTATTTTCATACCATGGTGCATTTCCTACTCATGGGACTTTGCGGTGCATTCCTCACAGGCGACTTATTTAACCTGTTCGTATTTTTTGAAATCTTGTTGCTCGCCTCGTATGTGTTGTTATTGCACGGTCAAGGCAAAGCACGTTTTCAACTCGGGATTCATTACGTCACCATCAACCTGTTGGCCTCTGCCCTGTTCCTAATTGGTTTGGGGATGATTTACGGCAGTGTCGGCAGTTTAAACATGACCGATGTGGCACGTCTTATTCCGCTACTCGATGCTGATGCACATAAAATTGCGGTGGCAGGTGGCTTACTGCTATTTGTGGTATTTGGTATTAAAGCTGCTATGCTTCCTGTCGGTTTCTGGCTTCCTAAAACCTATGCCGTGGCGACAACCCCTGTGGCAGCCTTATTCACCATCATGACCAAAGTGGGTGTGTATGCCATTTTGCGGGTCAATGGAACCGTATTTGATGATGCACTGAGCCATAAAATCCTACAAGACTGGTTGCTGCCGATTGGTCTAATTACCTCACTGTATGGGGTCATTGGCGCAATTGGTGCAGAGCGCTTACGTCGTTTTGTCGGTTTTATGGTGCTGTCTTCGATTGGTACGATCCTGATCGCCATTTCGATGCTGAACACACAGGCATGGTCAGCCGCACTGTATTACTTAGTACACAGTACCTTAATTGCAGCGGCTTTCTATTTGCTGTGTGGCTGGATTACCTCACAACGTGGCGCATTTAAAGATCACTTCAATATTGCCCCGCAAATGAAGCAACACAAAGTACTGGCAATCACATACTTCATGATTGCCTTAATGATGGCAGGTTTGCCACCGTTTAGTGGCTTTTTGGGCAAGGTCTTTATTTTGCAAGCCACCGCCAATATGGCACATCAAGGCTGGATTATTGGCATTATTCTCTTGGTCAGCTTGCTGAGTATTATTGCATTCACCCGTGTCGGCTTTATTTTATTTTGGCGCGCGACCAAACCTGAAGATGATGCGCAAACTGAAGCCTATTATGAATATCAGGCACTACCTGCGATTGCACCGCCCCGTAATGACCGTGTCATTTATTTTCTCCTAACGGGTTTAGTGCTGTACGTGGTATTTGCCAATCCAATTCAACAATATATGCTGAAGACTGCACAGCAGATTCAACATAATGCGGCCTATGAAGCACTGATTCTGAAAAAAGACCGTGCTGCAAATGTGATTAGCGTACAACCTTATGATCCATTGTACTTACCTGAAACCAAGTACGGTGGCGAAGCAATTGACACCAATGCACATTTAATTCCCTATGTGATTGATCCAAACACCTTGGAAGGCGAGCATATTTCTGACTATAAACAACGTCAGATTCAACAGCAAAATCGTGAGGAAGCACAGCAACCTAGCGATACTCAACTCAAACCTGCGGAGCCCTAAACATGCAAAAAACGAGACCAAAAACTTCGTTTTGGGATAACCTGCTGCCACACCCGTTTGTATCTGTCTTGGTGGCACTGAGTTGGCTGATGTTGGCGCATAGTGTTTCTGCAGGGAATCTGTTGATGGCACTGGTCTTGGCGCTCTTGATTCCCAAACTGATCCAGCCCTTTATTGCGCGTACACCAGACATCAACTGGACTGCAGCCATTCGCTTATTCTTCGTGGTGGTCTGGGATATTATGATTTGTAATATTCGTGTCGCAAAACTGGTACTTGGCCCAACAGACCGTATGCAGCCAAAATGGTTCCGTGTCCCTCTCGAAACACAACACGAACAGGTCAACAGTATTTTGGCGATGATCATTACCACCACACCAGGCACGGTTACAGCAGGTATTGACCAAGACCGTGGCGATATTTTGGTGCATGCCTTAAACACTGCAGATGAAAGTGTAGATATTCAAGACATCAAAAATCGTTATGAAAAACCGCTGATTGAAATTTTTGGTGCACAGTCAGGAGAAAAGCAATGATGATTCTGCCTTATGCACTTGGAATCTGCATGGTTGCGATTACGCTGTCCATGTTTATGTGCCTATATCGCCTGATTATTGGCCCTTCAATTGTAGACCGCCTGTTGGCCTTGGATACCTTGTTTTTAAATGCGACCTGCTTGGTGGTGGTTCTGGGTATCTATTGGACCAGTACCTCATTATTTGAAGGTGCGTTATTGGTGGCGATGCTAGGCTTTGTGTCTACTGCAGCACTGGCGCGTTACTTCACCAGTGGTCATGTGATTGATTAAGGAGAATGAACATGCAATTACTCATGGAAATTTTAGTGTCATTCTTTTTAATTATTGGCGCATTTTTCATGTTGGTGGGCGGCATTGGCATGGTTCGCCTACCCGACTTATTTATGCGACTGCATGCCCCTACAAAATCCAGCACTTTAGGACTAGGCAGTTTCTTAATTGCAGCCATTATTTATGCGGCATTTGAAGGACGATTTGGCTTTGCAGAAGTATTAATCACCCTATTTGCGTTTATTACCGCGCCTGTTTCTGCCAATTTAATGGCACAGGCAGCACTGCATTTACGTTTACGTTCGATGAGTGGCAATGTGCCTGAAACCTTAGACCGTCCATTACCGTGGCAACGCCAACGTCGTAATTTACGTCGTTATGAAAAAAAGTCCCATGATGATTTGGTCTAGAATATTAGTCAGGCATTAAAAAAAGCATCGTATCCGATATAACCTTGCTTACATTGCAAAAGCTCAAACATGATAGACAAAAAAAATGCCACCCGAAGGTGGCATTTTTTATCATCACTGATTTATTCTTCATCTTGCTTAGGTGCTGCAGGAGGTAAATCTTTTACCGCTTCTGCAATCAAACCAAACATATAGTTACCATAGGCATTGGTTTTATCGTAGTGAAAACGCAAACGCGGGGTAATACGTGTCTTAATACGACGGCTTAACTCATGGCGCAAGAAGCCTGATGCTTTATTCAACACATCCAAGGTTTCTTTATTTGCCGTTTCGCTTTGCTCATCGCCTAATTCACGTCCCATGACGGTCACGTACACTTCGGCATATCCTAAGTCTGGGCTCACCTTCACCGCAGAGATGGTCACAAGACCACCTAAGCGTGGATCTTTCAGCTCTTGGCGAATCAGTTCTGACAGCTCACGCTGTACTGTATCCGCCATACGCTTCAGACGTTGACTACCCGCCATTAAAGACTCCGTTTAATCAATTGAACATCGTACACTTCAATCTTATCAAGTGGTTTGATGTCTTTATAGCCTTTTACTGCAAGACCACATTCCATACCTGCGCGAACTTCTTCGACCACATCTTTATAACGACGAAGTGACTCAAGCTCACCTTGGAACACCACCACATCATCACGTAATACGCGAATTGGTTTGTTACGGTGAAGTACGCCTTCAAGTACCATACAACCTGCAGCTGCACCAAATTTACTTGAGTGGAACACTTCACGCACTTCTGCAACACCCAAAATAGTTTCACGGTGTTCAGGTGCAAGCTTACCGCTCATCGCATCTTTCACATCATCAATTAATTGATAGATGATGCTGTAGTAACGAATGTCGATGCCATCAGCATCGGCTTTTTGACGCGCAGTATTATCGGCACGTACGTTAAAGCCCAGTAATACAGCTTCTGAAGATTCTGCAAGCGTAACGTCAGACTCGGTGATCGCACCTACGCCTGAACCAATCACACGTACACGTACTTCATCGGTAGATAACTCGCCCAAGGCAACAATCAAGGCTTCCAAAGTACCACGTACATCGGTCTTCAATACCACATTGACAAATGGAACGTCTTTTTTGCCCATTGATGCCATGATGTTTTCAAGACGCATCGCACTTTGACGCTCAAGACGTTTTTGACGCTCACGATCCATACGCGCATCGGCAACTTCACGTGCTTTCTTCTCATCATTAACAACAAGAACTTCGTCACCCGCCATTGGCGCTTCAGGTAAACCTAAAATTTCAACTGGAATTGAAGGACCTGCAGACTTAATACGCTTACCGTTTTCATCAGTCATGGCACGAACGCGACCATAAGATGAACCTGCAAGTACCAAGTCACCTACATTCAAAGTACCGTTTTGTACCAGAATTGAAGTCACTGCACCGCGACCTTTATCTACACGCGCTTCAATCACCACACCTTGCGCTGCACCTTCTTCAGATGCTTTCAATTCCATCATTTCTGCTTGAATTGAAATTAAGTCAAGAAGTTCATCAATACCTTGACCTGAATGCGCCGAAACCATTGCAACAGGTACGTCACCGCCCCATTGTTCAGGTACGATTTCTTTGGTGGTCAATTCATTCAATACGCGGTCTGGATCAGCCGATTCTTTGTCCATTTTGTTAATGGCAACAATAATTGGTGTACCCGCTGCACGCGCATGGTCAATGGCTTCTGCAGTTTGTGGCATCACACCATCATCTGCCGCAACGACCAATACCACGATATCTGTCGCTTTCGCACCACGTGAACGCATTGCAGTAAACGCTGCGTGTCCTGGTGTATCTAAGAAGGTGATAATGCCTTTATCGGTTTGTACGTGGTATGCACCAATGTGCTGGGTAATACCACCCGCTTCGCCTGCAGCCACTTTGGCACGACGAATACGGTCAAGTAATGATGTCTTACCATGGTCAACGTGACCCATGATGGTCACCACTGGTGGACGTGTCGTTTGAACACCACGTGCCTCTTCAGCAGCTTCAAGTAAGTTATCTTCAGCTTGCGTATCAGATACTAGAACTGGGTTGTGGCCCATTTCCTCAACTACAAGTGCTGCAACTTCTTGCTCAATCGCTTGGTTTTGCGTAACTAACTCACCCATTTTCATGAGTGATTTAATAACTTCGCGTACTTTAACTGCCATTTTTGCAGCCAAGTCCGCAACCACAATCGTTGCACCAATTTCAACATCATAAACTTGTTTTTTAACTGGTTTTTCAAAGCCGTGCTTGTTGGCTTGGCTCGTTTTCAAACCGCGTTTATGTGAGTTTTGGCTGAAAGACTGTTCTTCCTGACCACGACGACCACCTTTTTTCGGTGAACGTGTATTGGTGGTGCTGGTACCACGCTTGATTTCACGGTCTTCTTTGGCAAATGAATCTTCATAAGCCTGACCCACAAGACCAGCCGCCAATGGAGAATCATCTACCACGCGAATAGTAGCTGTTGCATCTTCATTTGAGTATTTAGATGCCATCTGACGCATTTGCTCAAGCGTACGTTGCTGCGCTTCTTCAGCCGCTTTACGACGTGCTGCTTCTTCAGTCGCTTTCAACTGAGCTGCTTGCGCTTCACGTGCTTTCTTTTGCTCAGGCGTTTCAGTGACCTTCACTGCTTGCTTCACAATTGGCTTGTTGGTTGACTTACGTTTCACCACAACCGCAGCTTTCGCAACTTCTTGCTTGGCTGTTTCTTGCTTCGCTGCTGCACGCATTGCATCTAAAGCTTGTTTCGCTTTTGCAGCACCTGCTTGAGGCGCGTCTGCTTTCGCTTTGCTCTTTTCTGCCACGTCACGTGCTTGCTGTTCTGCTTGCGCTTTTTCAGCTGCTTCCGCCTGTGCTTTTGCCAGTGCTTCCGCTTTAATCTGTTCAGGATCAGGCTTTACAAATGTATGCTTCTTACGAACTTCTACATTAATCGTTTTCGCTTTGCCCGAAGTACTTGCCACTTTAGCGGTACTGGTGGTTTTACGTTTCAACGTGATTTGTCCTGCATTACCCTCTTGACCGTGAACCTTTTTTAAATGGTTCACTAGGGTACTTTGTTGTTCAGTGGAAATAATATCGTCAGCCTTACGCTGTGGTAAACCTGCGTCACGAACCTGTTCCAGGAGTTTCTCAACTGGACGACCTACACTGAGCGCTAACTCTTTAATCGACTTGTCCGTCATATATTACCTCCTAGTTAAACCATGATTCGCGCGCTTTCATAATCAATTGACCCGCTTTATCTGTACCTAGACCTTCAATATCTTCGATATCGTCAGTCGCTTGGTCAGCTAAATCATCAACTGTGATGACACCACGAGCGGCAAGCGCATAAGCGATCTCTTGTGTCATGCCTTCCATTGCTAGAAGTTCTGCACTCGGATCTTGGATATTTTCTTGCTGTTGCAATGCGTCTGCCAATGCCACTTCTTTGGCACGACCTTGTAACATTTCAACAATTTCTTCATCTAAATCAATTTCGTCAAATGTTTCCGCAGGAACATACGCAATTTCTTCTAATGAAGTGAAGCCCATTTCTACCAATGCCATCGCCAAATCTTCAGCAATGTCTAGACGTGAAACAAACAAGTCTAAGTATTGTTGCGCTTCATTTTGCTGACGTGCGTGATACTCTTCTTCAAGCATCATGTTCAGCTTATAACCTGTGAGTTCAGAGGCTAAACGTACGTTTTGACCTTGTGAACCAATTGCACGTGCCAACTGATCGCTGGTTGCGAAAATAATGTCGGCAGTACGTTCTTCTTCATCAATCACAATACCCGATACATCGGCTGGCTCTAAAGCACTGGCGATATATTGTGCTGGATCATCAGACCACACCACAACATCAATACGCTCACCATTTAACTCTTGCTGTACCGCTTGGATACGTGTACCACGCATACCAATACATGCACCTACAGGGTCAATACGATGGTCGTTGGTTTTTACTGCAATTTTTGCACGTACACCCGGCTGACGCGCTGCTGCTTTAATTTCGATGATTTCTTCAGAAATTTCTGGAATTTCTTTTTTCATCAATGCAATCAGCATTTCAGGCTTGGCACGTGACAACAACAATTGTGCACCACGACCTTCACGGTTCACGCTGTACAAAATTGCATTCACACGCTGCTTAGGACGCAAAATTTCTTTGGCGATCATTTCTTCACGCGCCAAATATGCTTCTGCATTGTCGCCCAAATCAATAATAAAGCCATCTTTGGTTTGCTTTTTCACTTCACCGTAAATCAGCTCGCCTACTTTGGCTTCATAAGCATCTGCAACCAATGCGCGTTCTGCTTCACGAATTTTTTGCACAATCACTTGCTTGGCAATTTGCGCAGCAATACGACCGAAGTCAATTGACTCAACTTCAAGTTCGCGAATATCGCCAATTGACCACTTTGCAGGGTCTACATCAGAAATTGCATCTTGGCATGCAGGCATTTCATGATCTTCATCTGCCACCACTTCCCACTGACGGAAAGTGCTGTAGTCACCTGTTTTACGATCAATTTCCACACGTAAACGTGCTTCTTCTGAGTTTGTGCCTTCGTAGAATTTCTTTTTCGTCGCAGCAACAAGAGCCTGTTCAAGCGCCTCAAAAATTGCCTCACGACTTACACCTTTTTCGTTACTAACCGTTTCAACGACGGTAAGAATTTCACGTGCCATAAGTCACCTATTCGTTCAGATTCTTATTAATTTGATTAATCTTGGTAAATCAGGTTTGCTTTATCAATATTGTGACTGTCAATCTCCAATACCTGCTGTTTTTCCACTTCGACCTGAATGGTTTCATTTTCCAGATCTACAGCAACCAATTTCGCTTGAAATTTACGACGGTTTTCTACAGCACTGATTAAACGTAACGCAATGGTTTGCCCAATATATGCAGGCAATTGCTCTAATTGGAAAAATGGACGATCCCAACCCGGTGATGACACTTCAAGCGCATATTCACCTGAAATTGGATCATGCACATCAAGCATTGCACCAACTTGCTGGGTTACACGTACACAATCTTGTACACCAATACCGCGACCTTGCTCTAATTCGCCATCTTCATTTAAGACAGGTTCTGCATTTTCATCGACAGCTTTGTCGATATAAATACGTAACAAAGAACGCTTACCTTGTGGAATAAACTCGATTCCCCAAAGATCCACATCACATGCTTGCACTGCTGGCGCAATTAAGTCCTGAAGTGCTTGAGTTTTATTTGATAGCTTCATTTACTCTCGTCATTCTGCTGCGGTTCAATGGTCTTATTTGACCACTACACATTCATACAAACTATAGTAGTAGTGAAACATGACACTTTGACTTTAGGCCGCGCACGGCTTGTATCGACACTACACGATAGCCAATAAAAAAGGGCGTAATCGCCCCTATTCTTGCACAGTAAAACCAATATCCACTGTGCAAAAAGGCCCACCTAGTTGTGAGCCTCTTTAGAAACTTGGTTGCGGGGATTAGACTAAATCTAACCATCTTTGCTAGTTTATTATGCTGAATTCAATCAACTAAAACTAACGTACCACACCATTAGAAACTTGGTAGCGGGAGCTGGATTTGAACCAACGACCTTCGGGTTATGAGCCCGACGAGCTACCAGACTGCTCCATCCCGCATCAACGTGCAAAAATTATATACAAATATGAATAAGTTTTCAATCAAACTTAGCATTTTTGCCTGA
This sequence comes from Acinetobacter sp. ANC 5045, assembly GCF_004331005.1. NCBI lineage: Bacteria > Pseudomonadati > Pseudomonadota > Gammaproteobacteria > Moraxellales > Moraxellaceae > Acinetobacter > Acinetobacter sp. ANC 5045. The sequence continues at coordinate 170,651 of NZ_SJNS01000004.1, forward strand.
CTTAAGTTGCACCTTAGTCAGTATAAAGCGTAAAACTCATATTAGAGCATAATCACACTTTTAAAATATTGGTAGCGGGAGCTGGATTTGAACCAACGACCTTCGGGTTATGAGCCCGACGAGCTACCAGACTGCTCCATCCCGCAACAACATGTAAATACTTATCTCAACCTAAAATAATTTAAGTTGCCTACGCTTAATTCACGATAAGCTTAGGATTGATTGGTAGCGGGAGCTGGATTTGAACCAACGACCTTCGGGTTATGAGCCCGACGAGCTACCAGACTGCTCCATCCCGCATCAACAGATTTGCTGCTTAACACCAACTTATGTTTTCTGGATTATAAGTTGGTGCGGAAGGGGGGACTTGAACCCCCACGCCCGAAAGCACTACCACCTCAAGGTAGCGTGTCTACCAATTCCACCACCACCGCAGCTGTGACGCATTCTAGTCGCATCATGCGAAAAAAGAAAGTGCTAAATAAAATTATTCAGCGCTTTTAGACACAGTTGGTGAAGTTTCAGGCGATACTGGCTGTGCAGGTGCAGTCGTTTGTACAGTCTGCAAACTATATGCACCTGTGGTTTGTTTCTTGGCAAACACCGCTAAAGTTAAACTGGTTGCAAAAAACAATGCTGTTAAAATTGCCGTTAAACGGGTTAAAAAGTTACCTGAGCCTGACGCACCAAATACGGTTGCCGCACCACCGCCACCAAAAGAAGCGCCTGCATCTGCACCTTTACCATGCTGAACCAAAATTAGTCCAATCATTAAAATGGCTAAGATAATATGTACTACCAGCACAAATGTTTGCATGCTGAACTCCTCATTATTGTGTATTTGCAAAGGCTTGCGCAATTTGATGGAACGATGCCGCATTTAAGGATGCACCACCGACCAAAGCACCATTAATGTCTGGGCAGGCTGCTAACTCTACGGCATTTTCTGGTTTTACACTACCACCATATAAAATCGGTAGAGTCACCGCATAAGCGGTGATTTGGCTTAAACCTTCACGGATTTTTGCATGCATGGTTTGCGCATCTTCAGGTGATGCGGTCTTGCCTGTACCAATTGCCCAAATAGGTTCATACGCAATCACTATCTGTTGCCATTGCTCAGCGTCAACCACAGCAGCAATATCACAAATTTGTTGCAAAACAACTTGCTCTGCCTGACCGCTTTCACGTTGTTGCAGACTTTCACCCACACAATAAATAACTGTCAAACCTGCCTGCAAGGCATTTTTAACTTTTTCATTCAAAATGCTTGGTGTGTCTGCAAAAAGTTCACGACGTTCTGAATGCCCAACCAATACATAATCAATTTGACTGTCTTTTAGCAATTCTGCACTGACTTCGCCTGTATATGCACCCAAACCCGCAATACGGGAAAGGTCTTGTGCAACGGTATAGACAGGACGTACTGCTTCGCTCAATGCAGCTTGAATTTGAGTTAAAGCCAAAGTGACAGGTGCAATCCCCAAATGACACTTTTCAGCCTCTACAGGGCTGTCTTGTAATAATGTTTTAAATTCAGAAATAAGTTGCTGAGCATCGGCATGTATCGGATTCATCTTCCAATTGCCAACCACCCAAGGCTTAATCGTCGTAGCCGACATAGAATAACCTGCAAAAACAATTCATTTAATCGCGCACATTCTACACGCAAATCACATTTCTGCTGAGTTTTTTGTACAAGCTTTGCATCAAACTGCTGCATGAAGTATCTTTTCATGGCAGGACTTACAATTTTTTTAGCAGATTAATGTAACTGGTTCATGCTTTTAGGCGATACTTAGGTGGTGACAGCACTTTCAGATATGGTATTTTTGTGCAACAAAAGTATAATTTTAAGATACCAATTATAAACAATCTTGATTTTGAGGACGTTGGGGAATGTCAGTACAACAAGCTACACCTAGATTTACAGGTTTTATTCGACGTTTGGTCGAAGATGGGCTCGTTTCTGCTGAAAATATGCAAACTGCCATTAAAGCCGCACAAAAAGATAATGTTGATATTGTTCCCTATCTCATTCAAAACCTAAATATCGCGCCTTTAATCATTGCTGAAAAAATTTCTAATGAGTTTGGCGAACCTATTTTTGATTTAAGCGTGTATGACTCTGCGCTCATCGTGCGTGAAGGCATTGATGAAAAACTGTTCAGCAAATATTGCATATTGCCTATTTTAAAACGCAATCATCTGCTTTATGTTGCAACCAGTAACCCGACCAATATCGAAGCAATGGATGCCATTCGTTTCAACAGTAAAATGAATATTGAAGCCATTGTGGTCGAACACGATAAATTGGTAAAACTGATTGAACAAAACTTTGCGAGTGAGTCTGCTTTTGAATTTGAAGATGATGACTTCGATCTCAACTTTGAAGATGGTAACAGCGAACCAGAACAAGCTGCAGAAGATGAACCGCAGGGTGATGAATCCCCAATTGTTAAATACATCAACAAATTACTGATTGATGCAATTCGCATGGGTGCTTCGGACTTACACTTTGAACCGTATGAAAAAACCTATCGAGTGCGTTACCGTGTCGATGGTGTATTACGTCAAATTGCCACCCCACCCTTACAGTTAGCTAACCGCTTGGCATCACGTTTAAAAGTGATGTCCCAAATGGACATTTCTGAAAAGCGTGTCCCGCAAGATGGTCGTATTAAATTAAAACTATCTAAAAATAAATCCATCGACTTCCGTGTGAACTCGTTGCCAACATTGTTCGGTGAAAAAATCGTACTGCGTATTCTTGACCCATCTAGCGCGATGCTTGGGATTGACGCTTTGGGCTATGAACCAGAACAAAAAGAATTGTTCATGGAAGCCTTAGAAAAACCGCAAGGCATGTTACTGATTACAGGTCCAACGGGTTCGGGTAAAACGGTATCGCTATATACAGGCTTAAATATCTTAAACAGAGAAGATACCAACATTTCCACTGCCGAAGACCCTGTGGAAATTAACTTAGAAGGCATCAACCAGGTTAACGTCAACAATAAAGTGGGCTTAACCTTCGCTGCCGCTCTGAAATCTTTCTTACGTCAAGACCCTGATATTGTCATGGTGGGTGAGATTCGTGACCTTGAAACTGCAGAAATTGCAATTAAAGCAGCCCAAACAGGTCACATGGTTTTATCTACCCTCCACACCAACAGTGCGCCAGAAACTTTAACGCGTTTACGCAATATGGGCGTTCCTTCCTTTAACATCGCAACTTCGGTAAACCTCGTCATTGCACAGCGTTTGGCACGACGCCTATGCCCGCATTGCAAAGCTCCTTCCGATATTCCAAAACAAAGCTTATTGGAAATGGGCTTTACTGAAGCCGATTTGAGCAATCCAGAATTTCAGGTCTATCAACCTGTAGGCTGTTCTGAATGCCGTGAAGGTTATAAAGGACGTGTTGGTGTTTATGAAGTGATGAAAGTCACACCAGAAATTTCTAGAATTATTATGGAGGATGGTAATGCCATCCAAATTGCTGATGCGTCAGCAAAATCGGGGTTTAACAATCTGCGTCGTTCGGGGTTACTTAAGGTCATGCAGGGGGTGACTTCATTGCAAGAAGTCAATCGTGTGACCAGTGAATAGTTGTAAAATTTAAAATAAGGATAAATACGCATGGCTGTCAAAAAAGCACAGATGATGCCCACCTTCGTTTATGAAGGGATTGACCGCAAAGGGGCTAAGTTAAAAGGGGAAATTCCAGCGCGCAATATGGCCTTGGCAAAGGTCACATTGCGTAAACAAGGGATTACCATCAAGACGATTCGCCAAAAGAAAAAGAATATTCTTGAAGGCTTAATGAAAAAACGGGTGTCGACCTTAGACATCACTATTTTCACGCGTCAGCTTGCCACTATGATGAAAGCAGGTGTGCCTTTGGTACAAAGCTTTGAGATTGTTGCCGAAGGTCTTGAAAACCCCGCCATGCGTGAAGTGGTTTTAGGCATTAAAGGTGAAGTGGAAGGCGGGAATACCTTTGCTGGCGCATTGCGTAAATATCCTCAATATTTTGACAACCTATTTTGTTCTTTGGTCGAATCTGGTGAACAATCGGGTGCCCTAGAAACCATGCTAGATCGTGTCGCGATCTATAAAGAAAAGAGTGAGTTACTCAAACAAAAAATTAAAAAAGCCATGAAATACCCTGCAACGGTCATTGTGGTGGCCGTGATTGTGACCATTATTTTGATGGTGAAAGTCGTACCTGTGTTTGAAGAGTTGTTTAGCTCTTTTGGTGCGGACTTGCCTGCCTTCACTAAAATGGTGGTGAACATGTCACAATGGATGCAGAAATACTGGTTTATTCTGATTATTGTGATTGGGGTCATCATTGCAGGTTTCTTGGAAACTAAAAAACGCAGTAAAAAATTCCGTGACTTCTTAGACAAAGCGGCACTGAAAGCGCCTATTTTTGGTGACTTGGTCTATAAAGCGATTATTGCACGTTATAGCCGTACTTTAGCCACTACTTTTGCTGCTGGTGTACCCTTAATTGATGCCTTGGAATCTACCGCTGGGGCAACCAATAATGTGGTCTATGAAGAAGCCGTGATGAAAATTCGTGATGATGTTGCGACAGGTCAACAGCTACAATTCGCCATGCGTGTCACCAATAAATTCCCGTCTATGGCAGTGCAAATGGTAGCCATTGGTGAAGAATCAGGTGCGCTAGATGCCATGCTAGATAAAGTCGCAACCCACTATGAAAACGAAGTCGACAACGCAGTAGATGGCTTAACCTCAATGATGGAGCCGTTGATTATGTCTGTCTTGGGTATTTTAGTGGGTGGTTTAGTTGTCGCCATGTACCTTCCAATCTTCCAAATGGGTTCTGTGGTTTAATGCAAGAATTAATCGCGTACTTTATCCAAAATCCAACTGCGCTCTATATCGCAGTTGGACTTTTTAGTTTATGTATTGGCAGTTTTTTGAATGTGGTGATTTACCGCACCCCAAAAATGATGGAACAGGAGTGGCGTAATGACTGCCAAATGTTATTACATCCTGAACAAGCCATTATTGATGAAAGTAAAATCACCCTGAGCAAACCTGCATCGACCTGCCCCAAATGTCACAACCCAATTCGTTGGTATCAAAATATTCCTGTGCTGAGTTGGTTGGTATTACGCGGTAAATGTAGCAACTGCCAAAACCTGATCAGCGTACGTTATCCAATGATTGAAGTATTAACCGCTGTTTGCGCCCTGATTGTGCTTGCGGTATTTGGCCCAACTGTACAAATGCTGTTTGGTTTGCTGCTCACTTATACCTTGATTGCACTCACCTTCATTGATTTTGATACACAACTCTTGCCAGACCGTTACACCCTGCCTTTGGCTGCACTGGGTTTGGCAGTCAACAGCTATGCCATCTATACCTCACCGACATCGGCAATTTGGGGTTATGTAATTGGCTTCCTATGTCTATGGGTGGTGTATTACCTGTTTAAAATCGTCACAGGCAAAGAAGGCATGGGCTATGGTGACTTCAAGCTCCTTGCCGCTTTAGGTGCATGGATGGGGCCGATGATGTTACCCCTGATTGTGCTGCTATCGTCCTTAGTTGGGGCTATTATTGGCATTATTCTGTTAAAAGTGCGTAAAGAAAACCAACCCTTTGCATTTGGTCCGTATATCGCCATTGCGGGCTGGATTGCCTTTTTATGGGGCGAGCAAATCATGAAAGTATATTTGGGACAATAAGGACAGCACATGCGTTTTGTTTTGGGTCTAACAGGAGGAATTGGCAGTGGCAAGTCTGCAGCCAGTGCGTGGTTCGAGACCCAAGGCATTGTTGTGGTCGATGCGGATGTTGTTGCACGTGAAGTGGTTGAAAAAGGACAGCCTACCTTAAAGCAAATTCAACAACACTTTGGCGATTGGGTTTTACTTGAAAATGGCGAACTAGATCGTCGCGCATTACGTGAACACATTTTCAAAGAACCAAGTGCACGACAAGCACTTGAAAAAATCACCCACCCTGCAATTCGTGAATCGATTATTCAACAATTAGATACTGCCGACAGTCCCTATGTGGTTTTGGTTTCACCACTCTTGTTTGAAACCAATCAACATCAATTGACCCGACATACATTATTGATTGATGCTACTGAAGCCCTACAAATTCACCGTGCTTCACAACGTGATGGTCAAACGGTTGAGCAAATTCATAAAATTATTCAAGCACAAATGCCACGTGCTGAAAAACAACGCCTAGCCGATGACATTGTGCTAAATGATGGGCATTTAGATCATTTGTATAGCAAACTTGAAGTATTGCATCAGCAGTATTTAAAGCGAGCGATGCAGTAAGCAAATTAATCTGACTGTTGTTTTTGCTGTTCAAGTTGAGCTTTTAAGCTGTCAGGTCGGGCCCACCAACGCCAAGGTTGCAAAGCACCAATCCCCATACCCACCAAGCCACATAAAATTGCTAAACTCAAAGGTTCACCCAATAAAGGGACAGCAAGAATCGCAGCGATAAACGGCGCCAAGGTCACAATACTGCCAGTTTTGAATGCTCCCAAACGCTTAATTGCCTCGACATAGCTAAGTGTTGCGATGATCACCACAAACACTCCATGAAAAATAGTTTGCAGCAATAAATGAATCGGTTCAGGTGTGCTGAGTTGTTTCGGGAAAAACAGTACGTAAATCGGGACATAGACGATTGCCGACCAAATTGCGACACCCGCCATAGCATGCCAAGCGGAAAGCTTCCATTGTCTTAATAAAACCGTAAACACACCCCACCAAATAGCGCTGATAAAAAACAGTCCATCCCCAAGTCCAAAGGCAACACCTGTTTCTTGATACATCAGCGCACTCATACCCGCAATGGCGGTCAGCATAATTACAATACTGATCCATGTATGGCGGTCAAAAGGCACTCGAAATAACATCCAAGCAGCAATGGCGGTACAAACAGGAATACAGCCATTCAAAAAAATGGCAGCATGCGCAGCAGGTACATAATGAAAAGCACTATACGCAGTCAGGCAATAGCCCACTCCACCAATCATTGCCAAAATAAAAGGCTCTTTTTTCCATAAAAATGCCGTATCTTTTTTCCAGATAAGAATCGGCATTAAAATACAAAAAGCCAAAGCAAAGCGTAAGGCGGTAATATCCCAAGCACTGATCTGCCATTGTGCATTCAGCCGAGCAGTTAGGGTAAAACCACCCCAAATGCACATGGTAACAAGCACCAAAGCATAACCTTGCTTTTGGGGAGATAGACGAATCACGGTGTTGAAAGCATCAATAAAATAGCAAATACAAAATCAGCAATTAAGCCTGACGCTGACGACAAGCTTCATACAAGGCCATACCTGTTGCAACACTGACATTCAGACTTTGCAGATTTCCTGCCATTGGAATAAATACGGTTTGATCACATTGTGACTGGGTAATTGGGCGTAAACCTGTATCTTCTGCGCCCATCACCACGCATACTGCTGTGCCTGTAAAGTCAAATTGCTGAATTGGCAAAGCTTTTTCATCCAGCATCGTACCCACCACGCGCACATTAAACTCTTGTTTCAAATGCGCCAAAGTACGTGCCAAATTGGTCACTTGGATAAATTTGACTTTTTCTGCACCACCTGCAGCTACTTTGCGTGCAGTTGGGGTCAAACTTGCTGAACGATCACGCGGCACAATCACGGCAGTAACCCCCATCGCAGCGGCAGTACGGATACACGCACCCAAGTTATGCGGGTCGGTGACTTGGTCGAGCGCCAAAAGTAAAGGCTTGCTATCAGCCTGCAACAAGGCATCCAAGTCTTTTTCATTCAGAGTTGGATGTGGGCGTACTGCAGCCACCACTCCTTGGTGAAAAGGCAAACCTGCCAGTTTTTCCAAGCTGTCACGGCTGGCTTTTTGCACACTAATGCCAAATGGTTCGGCAAGTTCTAAAATCTTTTGTAAACGCTGATCATCACGCCCTTTTAAGGTAAAAAGAGTTAAGACGCGCTCTGGCTCAAGCTCCAATAATGACTCCACCGAGTGAACGCCATAATAATATTCAGGTTTTGCCATGAACGACCTCTAATTAATGCACCAATAAACCAGCGAAAACGAAAAATCCTGCAAAGCTGACTTTACAGGATTTCAATAAGATCTAGTTTAACCGATTCGGGTGAAAATTTCTTGATTCAATTCCGCTTGATTGGGTGCTCAAGCAGGAGAAAAATGAAATCTTAATTCAATACCCTATTATCGGCTGATTAGCCTTCTAAGTGGCACACGTAATCGAGCACTTCATCGGTTTCGATGCTGAAACGGCTATTGCCAGGCACATAGAACGATTGACCCGCGCGGAATAATTCACTTTCTTCGCTATCGGCAATTTTGACACGACATTCACCTGAAATAATTTCCATACGTTCAGGTACATGCGTTTCGAAAGTCAAGGCTTGTTCAGTCGGTAAAATTACCCCTAAGGTTTTTTTGGTACCGTCTTCAAATTGCACCGTGTGACTGATGCATTGCCCACCAAAATAGACATTCGACTTTTTCACAACTGATACATGATCAAACTGAGCTGACATGCGTATTCTCCAGGTAACGCGTTTTTATATTTTTGACTGATGTAGTTTAATTCTGTCCTCAGAACTAATCAATCTGTGTTTACAGTGGGCTTTGCGTAAATTGAACAATGTTTCAATACGCAGCATGCAACACGCTGACAGCACAGTCTAAGCCAATGCCAGAGGCATGCAAAGTACTCTGCTCTAGATTCTTCCCCACTAAAGTGCTAAATCTGAATGTGAAACAGATCACAAATAGTATGTGTATCATTTAAGTTTCACCCGATCAGGCAGCACCTAAAAACTTCCTAAGCGAATATACTGCAATTTGATGACTATCAAATGAAATGGTCAACGAGTCTTGCGTTTTATATAGGATGCTTATCGGGTACATTTTTTGTTGTTTGTGCTGCAATTTAAGCTAGAATTAAACAGACGAAAATAACAGCCTTGTTATGGCATTTCCAAAACTTAACTCTCTTTCACTGACACTTTTCGCAGCTTGGATGCGTTTATGCTGACTCATTTAACACTGATTAACTTTGCCCTTGCCGACCACTTAGCACTGGATATTGAAACAGGTTTTAACGTTCTAACAGGGGAAACAGGTGCCGGTAAATCCTTACTATTAGATGCACTCTCTGCCTGTTTAGGTGAACGTACCGATACCAATTATGTGCGTTTTGGCTCAGATAAAGCCGATGTGACTGCGAGTTTCAGTTATCAGGACAATAGCCCTGAAGCACAATGGCTAAAAGAACATGAATTAGATGATGAGTCTGGTGAAATCCATTTACGTCGGGTAATTTTTGCCACAGGGCGCAGCAAAGCATGGATTAATGGTCGTCCAAGCAGTTTGGCAGAGCTGAAAGAAATTGGACGCTTACTGGTACAGTTATACAGTCAGCACAGTCAGCAACAATTGCTCGAACCGCCTTATCCAAAACACTGGCTTGATCGTTATTATAATTTTTATGCCCCTGCCCAAGCAGTACGTGATGCTTACAGTACATGGCAAAAAAATATCCGACAGCATCAGGCAGCGCTGGATGCACAGGCAACCCGCAAGCAACGCATCGAAACCCTGAACTTACAGCTCGAAGAACTCGAAGAACTGGTACAAATCGATTATAAGGAGATTGAACAAGAGTTTGATCGCCTAAGCCATCATGAACATATCATGCAGGATTGCAGTTATAGCTTAAATGCCTTGGATGAAGCCGAGCAAAACATCACTCAGGAAATTGCTTCAATTATTCGCCGCTTGGAATCGCATGCGGGGCGCAGTGAGCAATTATCGGAAATTTATAATTCATTGTTAAATGCGCAAAGTGAATTAGATGATGCGACAGCCAATTTACGTCAGTTTATTGATCGTCAAAGCTTTGATCCAGAGCGCATGGAAGAACTGAATCAGAAGCTGGAAGTTTTTCATCGTTTGGCACGTAAATACCGCACTCAGCCTGAATTACTGAAACAAGAGTTCGATACTTGGCAAGCCGAACTCACGGCTTTACATGAACTGGAAGATCCTGAAACTTTGGCAGAACAAGTAGAAGTGGCACATCAGGACTTCTTAGCCAAAGCACAACATTTAGATGATATCCGTCGTGAAGCAGCTGCACCGCTCGCTAAACAACTAACCGAGCAAGTTAAACAATTGGCACTGCCTGAGGCACATTTTGAATTTAAATTTGAACCTTTAGAACAAGTTTCTGCGGAAGGGTTAAGTTTTATTCAACTACTGTTTACTGCCAACAAAGGTATTCCTGCTCAGCCATTAGCACGTGTGGCTTCTGGTGGCGAATTATCGCGGATTGCCTTGGTCATGCAAGTCATGAATGCCGAAAAAACCGAAGCTGAAGTTTTGGTTTTTGATGAAATTGATGTCGGGATTAGTGGTGGTACTGCTGAAATTGTGGGGCGTTTGCTCGCAGGTTTGGCGCAACACGTTCAAATTTTATGTATTACCCACCAAGCACAAGTAGCTGCACAGTCTGATCAGCACCTTTTGGTGAAAAAGCGTCAGACCGATCCTGCCAGCAGTACCATTGTTGAATTAGAAGAAGATGCGCGTATTTTAGAATTGGCACGCATGACAGGCGGTGTTGAAATTAATGACACTACCTTGCAACACGCCAAACAATTACGCCAATTGAAGTTTCAACAGGCTTAAAAAATAAATCCCCTGATTTTCAGGGGGATTTATTTAGGTCTAAAACAAGCTTAATCATTATTTACCATTTCACAGGTTGGTCACTTGAACCAGGTGTCATTTCATAACCTGGAGAGGTATCATAAAATTGACTGCTAGAAGATTGCACAGGTTGTAGTTTAAGACCCTGTAAAATTTCAGGATTTAAACTTTGGGCAATCTTATCTGCAGTACTATCATTTAAACTATTATTTAAAAGATTCTGTGTCATCAAGTTCGATAAGGTACGATTAAAAGTCCCTGCCGCAACTACCTTACTGGTATTCGCTTCAATCACTCGCCACGTTAAACGCACCTGCTCTGCACCAGCATTTAACCCATACATTTGTTGACCGCTAGCAACTGACAAATCGTTAATACGCCCCACGAGTAAATAATCAGCACCTACTTTTTGACCAATACGCGCTAACTCATGCGGTGCACCATCCCAATACAGGAAGTCATTTTCAAATTGCATTTCATCTATGTAATGACGATCAACAACACTTAACTGCCCTGACTGTGCCAAATAAGTACCTAAAGTATCTGATAATTCTTGACTAAACTCAGAAGCAGAAGCACCGCTGGCTAAGCGGTTATTTTTTTCTGCCATTTGAAATGGCAAGACTGCAATACGGCGCATGTATTGATCTTGTACAGTAGATTCAAACTTCACCACATGTGCGCGAACTTTAGCGCGATAATTATTTTTAGCACCAGAAACACTCAAGACCTGAAACTTGGTGACAGAACCCGAACCTTGATTGACTACACTAAATACAGGTGAAACTTTACCCGTATATGTCCAGCCCTGATTATTTACAGATAAAGAAACTGTTTCTTCATAATTCATTTGTGACGATACCGAAGCACCATTCACCGATTGAACTGCAATCAATAATGCTTCAGAAATAGCTTGGTGTTGTGTTGGACCACTACCCGTTGCCTCTTTAATCACTTCTTTAATCGCAGCAAAAGCAGGACTGCACAGTAATCCAGATAATAAGCCTGCAAATAATATTTTTTTCATGTTCTATTCTTCAACAGCAACTGCGCTTATCACAGCGCAGTTGCTTTCAGATTAAATTAAAGACCAAAAGTTGAGCGCTTTGCTGCCTTACGGATTTCTTTTTCGCCTGTCCACTCTACAATGCCAGTTTGTAAGTTCTGCAATTTAAATGTGAACTTGTAATACACATCGCTCTTACCACCTGCATTTTTTACAATACTAGATAGATTGCCATTGAGCATATATTCAGCACCGATATGTCCACCAGTACGCACTGCAGTCGCTTGATTGACCATGCCGCTTTGCTTTTGATAGGCAAGTTGCTGCGCCATCGCATTGACAGATTTCATATCTACAAAACGAAACTTCCCTGAATTAATTAATTTGTTCTGAATCGTATCTGTAATAGATTCTGTATCGATATGTTCTTGTGTCTTGTTATGAATACGATCAAGCACAATGACTGGACGACGAGTTTGCGTCATTTGCACCACAGGTGGGAAGGTCAGCATATCATCCACCATCTTTGCAGCAATCATTTGTAGATCTGTCGATCCAAAATCTTTCGTTAAAGTTTCTACAGCTTGAGCATCACCATAACTCACTGCACTACCCGTTGTTGCACAACCTGTTGCCAAAACAGAAGTTGCTACCACAGCCATGATTAACTTTGCATTCATTGCTCTATCTCGCTTATTTCTTTAAATACACAACAACATCTACAGCCGATGGATTTGGTGCTAAAGATTGCACGCCCTTCACCTCTCGACCCGTTAACTGAATTGGTTTCCAAATCGCACCTTCAGGGTTCACTTCTGCCCCATGTGCATCGACCCATACGATTTTGTAGCTAAAATCTTTGTTATTGAAACGGCGGTTTTTAATGGCAATTGATGCCTTTTTTAAGTCGCCTGCCATAGACATTCCCACACGCTCAACAAATACCTCAGTGGTTAAGACTGGGTTATTGGTAATGGTGCGAATACTTACTTCGTTATTCGCATCTGTCTGTGTAGACAAAGCATTAGGGGCTGTACATCCAACCATCGCCGCAGCACTAAGACCGAGTAATGCGAGTTTTAACTGATTTTTCATAAAGTTCTCTTCAAAATTATTGGCGTGGAATACTACTTACACTTGCTGTAATTTTGTCATTTACATGATGTGCATAAACAAATACTGTCTCATTGGCTTTTACATCTAACTTCACAGAGGAGCTTGACAAATTACCTGACGATAACTGTAAGTTGTGTATCCCTGGCGTTAAGTTCAGACGTGCAATTTGCGTATTACTTGGCAAAGTTGTCCAAGCTCGTAAATCTGCTCGCTCGGTTGCCATATTGAGCACGTTACCTGCCAATTGCCCTAAAACACCAAATTGGTTACCAAGCTCTTTTTGAGCAGCATATTTGGCTGTGGCACGAATCACTTGGGTTGTTAAAGTTCCAACGACTTTTTCTTTTAAGTCTTTAACAGCCAATGCACCAATATCACTAATCACATAACTGTCTTGCAAAACTCGGTTATTCAGCTTCACTTTCAGGCTTTTGGGTGCAACATAAGTGCTAGGTTCATAAGTCGCAAAAGCAATGTTGATAATGCCGCCTGGAGTCGGAATATCTAACTTATTTTCAATTTTCTGTGGAACGATACCTTGTTCAATAAATACAATAACAGGCACACTACTATTACTTTGTTTTGCAACCAATTGATCTAAACGCTTTACATCTTTAGCAATCTGCTCATCAGGCTGTAACTCATAAGCTTTTTTGTAATCCACCAAAGCATCGTTGTATTCGCCTAAGGTTTCCCACAAGTTAGCTGCCATATAAAAAGCATAAGCATTTTGATAAGTATTCTTAATCTTGCCCGCAATTGGATCTAAGCCAACAAATGCCTCATCTAAAACATGCAATGCGGCATTTGAAGATGTATTTGCTTTTGTATTTTTCTCTTTTTTCTTTTCAAACTCAGCCTGATGTGCCAGTTCAATTTCACGCTGAATGCCCTGTGCAACACGCATTTCTACTGCAGCAGCCTCAAGATTTTTTAAAAAAATATAATTTTTCGCTTGAGAAATATGCGCCAATACCTGTTCATGAGGTGGCACCAAATAAGGTACCACCGAATCATTACTCACCATAGAAAGTGCTTTAAATCCGACCCGACTCAGACTAATTTTTGCACGACTTTTTTGTTTATCTAGAAATTCAAAAGCCTGCTTATAATGATTCAAACTTTCTTCATACTGATGATTGACTTGTAATAAACGTGCCTGCTCCAGTAAATATAGTACGCCGTCTTTTGAATCTACTTTATCTTTAAATTTAGCAACTAAATCTTCAGATAAATGATTATTCAAATGACTGCGAAACAAATTACCTTCATCATTAAGCTGTCATTAAAAAGTAAACATGTATTCTTTTCCGAATTGGTTTGATACTCTCTCCACCCATTGCTCTATTTTATCAGCTGTCATGACTTGAAAATCTCGCCAATAATATTTCATCTGCTTCCATACCATCTCGATTCGATTTAACTCAGGGCT
>NZ_SJNS01000040.1:0-2688 GCF_004331005.1 Acinetobacter sp. ANC 5045
TCGAATCGAGATGGTATGGAAGCAGATGAAATATTATTGGCGAGATTTTCAAGTCATGACAGCTGATAAAATAGAGCAATGGGTGGAGAGAGTATCAAACCAATTCGGAAAAGAATACATGTTTACTTTTTAATGACAGCTTAACCGTTAATTAAGGTGATTAATAGTTTTCTTGCAATATAGTTATTAGATTAAGTTTATTGGATGGTCCATCAGTTAAGGTTCCGATGGACCATCTTATGATAGAGTTCTTCTAAATTCGAAAATGCTACTGGTTCATTTGTTAATTGGTCAGCTTGCACTATAACGGTTTCAGTTTAAATATTATCATGCTTCAATGTATCGAACTTTGTTTAATAAAGTTTTATATCCGTTCTAATTGATATGTCTCTGCTATATCAAAAAAACCATGCATTCCAACGGTTAAGATAGCTCCATTTTTTAATGGCTTTTCATCAGAAGTTTTTTTTTCTTTTACTGTTTGCCATTCAGGATATTCTGCTTCTTTTAATTTTGAAACTAAAAAACTTTGATCATTGACATAATCAATTACAGACAATGCATATAAGTAATTATTACTTCTATCTATAAGAAGTGGTGACTGATTTATTTTTAGTGCAACTGTGAGGGCTATCTCAGGAATTAAAATAATTACATCATCTTTAAGCACTTCTAATGGTTCTGGAAATTTCAAATTAAGAACTGTTCTAACATATCTAGTACATTCCTCTCCATTATTTATTAAAAGAGGATTATCTTGATATTTAGCTAAAGCATCTTCAGTATAAAAATTTAATAATTCTTCAAAAGTTTTAAATTTTTCCTTATGTTTTGAAAGAATTTGACTATGTTTTTCTTCTGAATCAGAATCAATATGAATTTCTAAATTTAACTCTTTCTGACTTTCTTTTAAAAAGACAGCCTGAGTTCCTTTCGGTTCAACAGTATCAATCGCCTTTTGAATAATTTGGAGGTTTAGATTAATTATTTTACCAGGATTTCCCCATGCTTCATCATTTACTTCTTTAACAACAAATATACTTATACCTTTTGATTGAGCATAGATTTCAGCTCCTTTTTGATATCCTTTTGTTGAAAAAAAAACCCCTTTTGAAGCATTTAAATCTAGCATCCCTGCATATAAAACATCAATATTTGCTCGTTCAACTTTTTTATTCCAAAGCTTGCATTCGACTAATGTTTTATAGTGATATGGACCATTTGAATGCTCCAATAAAACATCAATTTGTCTTGTAGCACCTGATTGCCCAGTCAAGGTAACGTTATGTTGAACCGTTAGATCCTCACGTTGATGTATATCTTGTATTAATTTTTCAAATCCGCCCCAATCTTTAACTATCTCACTAACTTTCATTTCAAAATCCCCTAAATTTTTAATATTTATGAATAGAACCTAAGTCATTTTAAATCACTTATAGCCTTATCTACAATGACTGAGCGAGTGTCTACCAGTGATTGAGCAGTATAAAAAATACCCCAAATACCTTTTTGAAAATAACTATAATCAAATAATTCAGAAGCATCAAAAAATATGTTGGAGTATCTATGAGAGTTTCAGAAAAAGTATCTCATTTAATTGAAAAAGGTAAAGGAGTATTAGCATCGCATAAGCCTAATCCTCCGAATGTTATAGGTTTTCCAACTTGTGATACAGGTCTATTCGCAACTTGGAAAACACAATCTTTATCATTTCTAGAACGTCAGTTTTCATCAACAAGTCCTTATTACATAGAGTTTCAAGACAAGGTACAACGACCACATAGAGGCTCAATTAGTACTGGAATAGGTGTACTTGAAGCTGTGAGAGAAGAAATAGAATCAGGTGATATTAGTACAGCGTCTGATACTATAAGTCCAATTCAGATAATTCGAAATATATGTGATCGTTTTCATCTAGTAACTAGACAATTGCGTACACGTTATAGTGATAGAGAGACTATCGATATCCAAGATGAATATGATGTTCAAGATCTCTTTCATGCTTTACTTCATTTAAATTTTGAAGATATACGCCCTGAAGAATGGGCACCAAGTAATGCGGGGAAGTCAACTAGAGTAGATTTTCTTCTAAAGTCTGAACGGATTGTCGTTGAAATTAAAAAAACACGTAAAGGGCTTGGCTCAAAAGAGATCGGTAGTCAGCTTATAGAGGATATTCATAGATATCAAACTCATCCTGATTGTGATGCATTGATTTGTTTTGTATATGATCCTGATGGGCGTATATCTAATCCCAGAGGGCTCGAGGCTGACTTAAATAAAGATACCGATAGTTTAATTGTGCAAACTTTTATTCGACCATATGGTTAACTGAATCTTAATGGAAAAGTTTAGCGATTTGAGTAAAAATTTGGGAATATTTTAAACTGTCTAGAATTTAAAAAATTATAAGGTAGTTGCTTTTAATTTTTTACAATCAATAAGCTAATTTCTAGAATTACTGATGTTGAGCTATTATTAGCTAAGATTATTACTATTAAGAAATGGCAGTCAATTGACTGCCATAGTTATTTTTTCACTTCTACTAAGTTGACAAAAATAACTAATCATGCGAAAAAGTTTTTTTAGTTAACAGATGTTCACACATGCCTCGAATTGTTTCTGTACCACTTAGTTTAGAACAGCGAGAACGACTCATTTTTCTGGCCAAGCATGCAAAACATTGGC
>NZ_SJNS01000041.1:0-1520 GCF_004331005.1 Acinetobacter sp. ANC 5045
CTGCATTTAGCCGTTCCAGTTCTAGATCAACCGCGGCAATATCTTCTTCAACCGCTTCATCCCACAGGTGGATTTGTTTTGCAGTGAGATGTTCGTTTTTACTGCCGAATTTGTGCTGTTTAAATAGTGCGAGTTCATGCTCGTATTTTTGATTGAGAATAGAAAGATGTTGAACTTTAGAATCTAATTGCTGATTGGTGACTTCAAGATGTTGAACTCTGGCATCTAATTGCTGGTTTGATTTTTCTAATTCTTGATTTGATTGTGCCAGAGACTGATGCTGCATCGCCAACTGCCTGGTGAATTCCAGCAGTTGTTCATGGGTCAGTTGGCTTAAGTCAGGCAGCGTATTCATGACCGCAGTATGCCTGAGGTCATGAAGAGAATGAAATAGAACGTTTGGAGGATGGCAGAATAGCCGAGCTTGGTTTAGAGCATATTCACCACTTGCTGCAATCCAATTCTCTGCCAGGGCAAACCTTGGATTAATGCCTGTAACTGTTCCGGGCTGAGGGCCACGGTTTCACCTTGGTGAACTTGAGCCCAGTGAAATTTACCCTGTTCCAAACGCCAGGCACACAGCCAGATGCCCAGTCCATCATGTACCAACACTTTCATACGATGACCACGTTTATTACAGAACAGGTAGGCGCAATGCGGTTTGATGTAGCCAAAGGCTCTCACCACCTGAGCCATGACAGTATCCATTCCTGCTCGCATATCCATGGGCTGGGTAGAGAGCCAAATTTCATTGATACGGATCATGTTGCAAGTGCCTTGAGTAATTCTGCCAAGATAGGTATTTCTGATGTCTGCCATTTTAGCTGAATATCATTATTCGTATGAGGCACGGTGATACACAACATGATCCTCTCATCAATAGGTTGGCTGATTGCAGCAGTGTAAGGCAAAGCAATAAATGCTGGATTCACATGAGTAGGATCCTGCACGGCACCCTCATGATGGCTGAAGATCCTGATCCAACGACTGACAAGGTTGGCATTAATACTATGTTGCAGTGCGACCGAAGCGATCGAGGTATTAGGATTTTTGCAGGCATTGACAATACTGAGTTTGAATTCTTTGCTGTATTTTCGGCGTTTTTTAGCAACAGGAGGTGTTGCTGAATATATATCCATGTTTATGGATTAAGTCCCCACTTGTTTTTAGGTGGGAACTAAATTAAGGCTTATAGGATCGCTTGGTAAGGCTGGGTAATCCCCCCTAAAAATAATTGAGTTTAAAAGTAGAAAATCGAATAACCTTGATTTAAGGAGATTTTCTATGAAAACATCTAAGTATTCAGACAGCTTGATCATGAGTATCTTGAAGCAAGCCGAAGCAGGAACACCCATACCGAACTTGTGCCGCGAACATGGTATGAGCTCTGCTACATTCTACAAGTGGAAGTCCAAATATGGCGGCATGGATCTTTCAATGATGACGCGGCTTAAAGAACTTGAGGCTGAAAATGCCCGTTTAAAACGCATGTATGCTGATGAGCGGCTAAAGTCAGACAT
>NZ_SJNS01000042.1:0-928 GCF_004331005.1 Acinetobacter sp. ANC 5045
ACCACCGACAAGCTGAAAGTCGCTCTTGCTAGTACAGATAAGGCAAAAGAAGACTACAACGCCTTGCAAGCCAAATATGAACAGCTACTCGAAAAATCAGGCTCGATCAAATATGTGGAATCACAACTCACTAATGCAAATGCACGGATAGCTGAATTAGAAAAACAGATTACAATGCAAAAAGACAAGTAACTGACGATGAGTTATAATTCAATTTGTTGATTCAAGTTTTATAGCCCATTCACCCTCGAATGGGCTTTTTTTTTCGATTGTTCATGTCCCACGGTTTTCTTTAGCGTAGGTTGATATCAGTCCTCAAACAGAGCCTTCGTTAAACGACCCAATAAACCTCGTTTTTTAGGTGTAGCTTCGATATGTTCAGGGATCGGGATCTGTTTAGGTGTAGCAGTAGTCAATCCGTCATAGTTGGTAGTCAATCCGTCATATTTAAACTTTGTAATCCTTTATCTATAAGGATTACAGAGGAAGTAAAAGATTTAAAAGATTTAAAAATAATTAAAAACATGAGTCATGAAAAATTGCCCTTGGTTTTCGCTACGCTCAAACTCTATTGAATCTCGCTTTCGCTCGATTCGTCGGGGCAATTTTTTGCAAATACTTTCTAAAATTATGTAAAAAGCAAAAGCGGCTATGACTTCGCTTCGCTCAGAAGTTTTTTTGCTCGCTTCGCTCGATCTAGGTGCAAATATTTACATGTGATTTACGCTTATTTAGGCTTCTCAGCCTAAAAAGCTGTTTTTCAGGGAGTCTAGACGCGACTTTTCGTTGTGTCGCTCGTAGACACTCGCTAAACAAACTATTGATTATTAGTAGTTATATTTTTATTCACTGACATAAAAAATGATATCCATTAAATATCGGAAAATGTCATTGTATAAGGCTGTAAGCCTTATACTGCAAGGGTTAC
>NZ_SJNS01000043.1:0-1046 GCF_004331005.1 Acinetobacter sp. ANC 5045
CGGGTACTGAGATGTTTCACTTCCCCGCGTTCGCTTCGTATGACTATGTATTCATCATACGATACCTACCTTAAGGTAGGTGGGTTTCCCCATTCAGAAATCTCCGGATCAAAGGATATTTGCCGCCTCCCCGGAGCTTTTCGCAGGCTATCACGTCTTTCTTCGCCTCTGACTGCCAAGGCATCCACCACATGCACTTAATTACTTGACTATACAACCCCAAACAGTCGTTAACACTTACAAGTGAGTGTAACAACAGGCTTGCGCCCACAGTTTGTTGCTTTGTGCACTTAAGCACTGTACAGCTTCAATCTAAATTCATATACCAAAACGCTTGATTCAGTTAATTTGCTAGTTCTCATTTCAATTCGTAATTAAATCGTAACACCGAAGCATTACTSTCAATCTTGAATTAAATGAGTTGAACAATTTATTTCAGACTCAATTTTTGCCAATCTGTTAATGAATTAATGCGTCTTCGTCAGACCGCACTAAATACTGTGATATTTAAATCACAGAACTTAATAAACCATCAAATCTAATCATTCGATCTTTTATTAAGTTCTGCAATCTTTAGCTTAAAGCTCCAGTATATGTGTGCCTGCGCACAGCATAGCTGTTTGCTTAAATTTTAAGGAAAAGCAGTGCTTTTCTGATCTTAAAATTTGGTGGAGACTAGGAGAGTCGAACTCCTGACCTCCTGCGTGCAAAGCAGGCGCTCTACCAACTAAGCTAAGTCCCCAGCTTATCATCTGTGATTCGATATATCGTAAACTGTGTTAAGGCGAATGCTTAACTCGAGCATAGCTCTCGTCTTGCGCTCGGGCGAAACATGTTTCGCTGACCCTCGCTCATGGTGGGTCTGACAAGACTTGAACTTGTGACCCCACGCTTATCAAGCGTGTGCTCTAACCAACTGAGCTACAGACCCTCAGATACATCAATGAAGAACAACTTGTTGTGGATTCTTACCAATCGTCAATCTTTCGTTAAGGAGGTGATCCAGCCGCAGGTTCCCCTACGGCTACCTTGTTACGACTTCACCC
>NZ_SJNS01000044.1:0-20048 GCF_004331005.1 Acinetobacter sp. ANC 5045
TGATGTAACGACCACGCTCGGTAATCTCAACGGCTCGACCACCTTCGCTGCTCTCAATAAAAGCAAAACCGACTCTAAGGTCGGCTATGGTGTCTGTTGTATCAAGAATGATGTAGTCATCATCGATCATATCGGGGATGTTTCTTTTCACTTGTCGCAGTGGAATACCCCACTGTTTACGCAAATTTGCATAGAGCATGTGAAACATATCGCCCAATGCTTTACGCATCTGCACATAGTTAAAACTTAAAACTTGGCGAGGTGCATCACGAAGTGGATAGCGCAATTCAGTGCTATCAAAAGATTCATGCACTTCTGTCATCCACTCTAGGCGCTCAGTAGAATCAAGCAGAGGGCAATTTGCTAATACATGCACCTCACCGTATTTGGTTTGCATTTTCATTTTGTCCTCATAAAAATAAAACCCACCGAAGTGGGCTTAAATTTTGCTGCGATTACGCTTCATGTGGTAAAGAACAGCATCCTCAAAATCTTTAGAATACTTATAGTTCTTTGCCTCATCTTCGTCTTTAACCATGATGACCGAAAGCTTGTTGTCAATTGGTCTGTTCTGCCCGCCAGTTTGTACTTGGCTTAAATAGTTGGTCAAATCTCTGTTTTGACTTGGGTTCAAAACACGCTCACCTTTATTTAACAGCCATGTACCTTCCTCTGGAATATTGTTAATACCGTCGTGGGCCATACCTGTTAAACCAACTGATTTAATGCTTGCGGCCTGAGCAACCTGCAAAGCTGCTGCAGCTGCGCCCATAGCAGGTGCAATATAAGGACCAATTAAAGGAATAGCCGAAACAGCATTGACTGTATTTGAGTATGTTGCAGGAATATTTATCAATGCTTGAGCGACTGCAAAAGCTTTCTGTGCAGCAAACATTGCGGCATAAGCACTAGAGTTCTCATCAACAAGCGCCATAAAACCACCAAGCATAGACTCCATATAGGACGCTGAATATTTAGTTTGCAGCATCAGTTTGTCTTGCTGATATTTCTCCTCACTAATCAAGTCAAGCTCGCGCATCTTGTCCAAAACTTCAAACTGCTTAACCAGTGGGCTTTCTTCAAAACCCATCACGCCGCGGTAATCGCTGATTGCTTGGTCACGCTCGTTGGATTGCTCAAAGTTTTGCTGTGAAACGGCTTGTTGAAGTAAAGCCTCTTTCATCTCAGGCGAATAACTAGCAGTGTTTAGAATTTCTTCACGCACCAATGCATAGTATTCACGAGCGTAGTCGCCTGCGGTCATCCAATGGCGTTTGGTTTCGAGCAATTCTTTGGATTGGTTGATTTGCAGCATCTTACGCTCAGTTGCATATTGCTCATCAAGCGCTTGAAGTTTTGCCTCTCGAATTTCATCTGCAAGCCGTACATCGTTTTCAAGAATCTCACGGTCCATTTCGTAAGCATATTCAAGCTTCTTCTCTTCAGACCACTTGTATTGATTGATCTCAAGATTTAGATTTTTGAAATATGCTGCATTTTCAGCCGCAAATCTTTTCTCCACGAGTGCCAAATATTTGGCTTGCTCTGCACTAGAAAATCCTGCGCTTCGAACCAAATCAAGTTGCTCTTTTTCATCCCAAATTAGGTTTTGATAGTCGGAAGCATAAGCCTTGGATATTTGCTCTCGATTGCGTTGCTGCTCTTCTAAAGCTCTGTTTTGATCGCGCAGAGCCTTTGTTTCCTCTCTTACAGCAGCGGTTCTATTTCTTGAGCGCACTGCCGACGTGGCATGGATTTTATTGTATGCCTCAACGGTTTTATTGAGTTGACTTTGCTCACGATGTTTAAAAAGAATTGCTTTAGTATCTTCTTTGCTCAACTTTCCATTCTTGACGGTTTGCTCAGCTAAATCGGCAGCAACCTTTGGGTCGTACCCTTTATCAATTAATCTACGGGTTGCCCCTGCTATCACTCCAGCTTGTCTTGCTTTTTCTGCAAAATCGGAAAGTGCATTGGTTGCATTACGGATACCACCTGCTGCAGCATCCCCACCGTTAGCGACACCATATAAGGTTGATTCAAGTTGCGCGATTAAACTATTTTGCTTACCCGCCTCATCGCCCGCAGTTTTGACAGACCCAGCAAACAAATTAAATTCATCTTTCGCTTGCTGAGTGATGTTTTTATTACTGTTAATCGAGCGGCTAAAATCCTCAAGCGTTATTGCGCCTGACTTGTATTGCAAAGTAAGGGCAGATACTTCTCTAGCCTGCTCTCTTGTCATGTCGCTATGTCGGGCGAGTTTTAAGCTGTATGAAACAAGTTTAGAGGCAGCGTTATCATATTCATCATTCAGCGCTGCGAGTTGTTCTTTTTCAACAACCAATTGTTCGCGCTGCTTGACCTCACCAAGCTCTTTGTACTTTTGGACTGCATCCGCTATGGTTTGATTGTTTGCACGTAAAGACTCGGTTGACTTATCTGTGTTATCACGCATAAGTAAATAGCTTGCTGCAACAGTTGCTACTGTCAAACCTAAACCAATTGGACCACCAAGAATTCCAATTGCTGCACGTCCTGCACCTGCGGTCGCAGTACTTGCTGCTGCAGAACGTGCTTGTGCTGCTGTCAATTGTGCTTCAGCTGCAGCTAAATCACGAGTAACAATGGCTTCATATTTTTTCAGCTCTGCCATGCGAGTCAGCGTTTTTTGACGACCAATGGCATTCATTTGTGCTTTTAAGCGTTCAATCTCAAGTGCTTTTTCAGCTGCAATGGATGCTAAGGTTTGCTGCGTATTAATCACTTGTGCTTCAGCTTGCGCCAAATGTGCTGCTGCAGCTGCACGTTCAGCATTGATGGCTGCATATTGCACGGTTGTCTGCTCGATCAATTGACGTGACTTTTGATAGCCTGCAACGGTGGACTTTACTACAACGGGAATATAAGTCCCTGCAACATAGGCAGCCATTACACCACCTGCCGCAGTAACAGTTTGCAGATTGTCAGCCAAGATGCTTAGTGCGCCAGCCATCTTGCTTGTCACACCATAAGTGACGTTAATCTCACCAACAAATGCACTGAATGAATTGCGCACCTTTTGTAAACCATCGGCAAGGCTGTTTTCCATGTTATCTGCCAATGCTTGGTTTGCATCTTTAGTCACTTCAAGCGTTGTTAATAGATCGCTTAATGCAATTTTCCCTGTAGCACCTAATTGTCGAATTTCAGCTTCGGTTTTTCCTGTCACCTTCGCCATATCAGCAATAATATTGTCTGCTGCTGAAACAATGCTAATCCATGCGTCTGCATCAATCTTGCCTTTCGCCATGGATTTATTCAGGGCATCCATCGCGCTTTGTGCTTGGTCTGCACGCGCAGCATTCGCAACAAACGCATAAGATAGCGAATCCGCAACATTCAGCGTTTCTTCTGTAGTTTTGCCCAGTGACTTCATGCCGCCTGCAAGCGACAAATACACTTCTTGCGCTTCGCTAAGGGAGCGATATGTGCCGTTGGCTGTTTCAAGTAAACGCTTCTGAACCATGTCATATTCGGCGGTATCAGCGGTGGCGTTTCGGATACGCGCAGCCATCTGTGTGTATTCATCTGCCATATTGATTACAGAGCCAACCGTCAAGCCAGCCAATGCAGCAGCACCCAGCCCTGCAATGGCTTTTGAGGCAGATGATACGCTAGATTCAATTCGCTTAGTTTCGCGTTGTGCAGTATCACCTGCCTTTTTCATAGGCTCAGTAAAGTTGCCAATCTTAGCGATTAAATTTAAAGTTAATGTTCCAAGTTTGGTTCTCATATAAACCTCTGGGCAATAAAAAACCCCGCATTTAGCGGGGTGTTGTGTGTTTATTTGTGGCTTATCTAGTATTTATTTGCATAACTTACGCAATGCTCTTTCCAGATTTTTTCAAATTCAGCAGGTGAAATATCCCCTTGGATAATAACAATTGCATCGCTTGGTGCAATGTATCGCTTATATCCAGTGTATGCCCCAAATGAGTTCTTTGCATTCACCTCGCCACAGTATGAAACTTCATTTCTAAACTCAGCTGAACGCGCATCTTTTAATTGATTTTGGACTCGCTCATGCCCAAAACGATTAACTTTAATTTCGGTCATTTCCGCTTTTGCTTTAGCTTTTTCCACCTCTGATTTGCCGCAACCTACCAAGCTTAAGCCCACAATCACTAAAACTAATAACTTTTTCACACCCAACCCCAAATTTATAATTTAGAACAAGATACTAATTTTTCGCATAAAAAGAAACCTCCCGAAGGAGGCTTGCTTTTAACTAAGTAACCACACAGCAATTATTAGAACTACAAAAACCACAACTGCTGAGATTATCCATTCTGACTTCGGGTATCCAAGAAAGTTATCAGGATTACTAAAGTCTGGTTGTCGCTTTATGGTTGGTGCTGACTTTTTATGTGGCTTATAGGAAGAATAAGATAGCCCCGTACCCGGTGCACTTACCGTAGTTCTAGTTCCTTTCTTGCCTAAGCTTACGCGCGCCCCCTTCCCACCAACTGAAACGCTACTTACGCCTTTCTTACCCACGTTAAGACGAACGCCTGGAGCAATCTTAAAGCTCTTTCTAAAATTAAAACCCATACCTCCCTCTTAATGACAGTGTCTAGTTCCTGTTTTCTTCTCATTGTGACAACCGTTTTTATCCGTGCGCCCACCATGAGAATAAGCAGCTGTCGCAAAGCAGGTTATTAAAATCAGCAATATAACTTTTTTCACAATTATCTCCACTTTTATAATATGAATAATAGTTATAGCTGACTTTGTGTATTTTTCAAGCAAAAACCACCCCGTAGGGTGGTCTTGTTATTAGTTGCTATTTCGCTCTCTTAAGAAATGCCGACCCACTCGCAGCGTATCAGTACCATAAAGCAGATCCAAAACACTATCGAATCGCTTAGTAAATTCCGCAATATCCATGGTTGGATAAAAGCCCGGCGGTAGTGGCATTGCAGTCAATACACCATTACGGGCGCTCACATGCCAAGAGTCATACCGCGAGTTATTAAATTCATTGCTGATCTGTTGGGCCACATGGATAACTTCTTGAGGATAAGGTAGAGCTTTAACTTCCTGCTTTTCAGCTCTTTGCTTTACTTCCATTTCAAGCAAGTATTTGACAGCATCATCAAAATGAATAGCCAATAACTCATGATAAGAATTAATTTTGAAATGGCGGTTGTGTCGTGTCCAGACCTGTGCACGTAAACCCTGATTGCCGTTTACCTTGTGGTCAACGATTTTGTGCAGTGTGTCTTTTTGCTCAGGCGTAATTACTTGGCGTGAATTGACTTTGGTTTGCATAACCATTGCGTCATAAGCGCGAATCACCATCAAATGGAATTTTGCTGAAATCCACATTGCGTATGAGTAAACCATTTCCTTGACTGCATATGTACCGCGGTTATTACCACCATTGATCACTTTTACAGCACTTCTCATATCTGAGAACTGCTCTATTTCATTTATTAACTCTTGCGTTTGCTCAACTCGTAAAAAGTTTGATGGCTTATGCTTAGCTAGATTTCCACTAGCCTTGTGTAAGTCAGCAAGTGAGTAGCGACCCTCCTCATCCTGACGAATAGAGAAATCACCAATAACCAACGGTTGAGTATTTGGATTTACTAGATTTTGTGTTAAATTAGACATGTGTTTTATATCCTTTGTGATGGCGACTGAACCTTGCGAAATGTGGTAGTGGAGCAAGGTTTTTTTGTGCCTGTTGATTTCATGCTTTCGCACTCTTGTGTTTTTCGATCAATAATTTAACTGCTTCATTCATAAGATAAACGATTGATCTTTTATCCTCTTTAGCAATCAGCTTAAGCTCTTTGTGTAGTTCGCTATCTAGGCGACCTTTCACATAAACAAATTCTTCTTTCATACTACCTCCTATTTATGCCACAGTTTGTGGCGTTTAATAACTATAGCCACACTTTGTGGTAATGTAAATACCTATTGCGAAATATTTACCACAATTTGTGGCATTGAGGTTTTTAGATGAGTAATCAAGCTGATCACACTATAGTTAGGTTGCGTGTACCGCCTGAGCTAAAACAAAAAATTGAAGCGTCAGCCGAGAAAAACAATCGCTCTCAAAGTGCTGAGATGGTTGCCCGCCTTGAGCAAAGCTTTGAGCCTGAAATACAGGTACATGAAACTTTAGAATTTAAATTAATGATGCAATCGTACCTTGATCAAGCAGAGCAAATTAAGGAGCTTAAAACAATGCTTGAGCAATTTTTAAAGAAAGGCTGACCGCAATCAGCCTTACTCGCCACCGTACGTTTGCATCATGTATTCCTCAAGCGACAATTCCTGTGGCTGATCTTCGTGCGGCATAAATGACTGTGCTTTCACATCCTTAGCGCCTTTTGAGCTCAAGTATGTGGCCATCAGATTCCCAATGGCTTGTTCAATGCGACGACCAATAAAAAGCGAGCCTCGTTTTTTTCGATAGACTCGCCACTTTGCCAATTCAGAAATACTAATATTTCTCTTGGCTTCTTCTATTGTGCATCCGCCGATTCCGTTGACGACGAGTTCGCACCAGAATTCATCTTCTTCAAATGTTTCATCTGCTGCTTTCCCACAAAGTCGTTCACATCATCGCTAGCACGATGCAATGCATCCATAATTTGCGGTACTGATTTTCCGACTTCATCAAGACTGGCAAATAACGGCTGCTGCGTGTCTTTATTGTAGATCGTTGCAAGGATGCGCATCTTTACCAAGTCAGCCATGAGTAGCTTGTCAAGGTTTTTGCCGCGTGTGATACCTACAGATTCGTCATAACTAAGGCGCTTAACAAGCACATCAGATGAAAAATCCTCACCATCAATTGTAAAATCGACCTGCTTTTTAACAAGTTGAGCAGTGCTTCCTGTTGAAAAGCTTAAAATATCTACTTTCTTCATTATGGAGTCACCACTCGTGGAGTTGTTACAACTGCTGAAGTACGAACAAGTGTGAACGTATAGCCAACCAATGCATCTTGTTCAATTGTTGGTGCGGCTGGGTTGATATAGCCCTCAAATGACCACCAAATACGATCTTCAGGTAGTTCGATACCTGCAATGGCTTCATAGGTTGGTGGTGCCTTAGAGTGGCTTGAACCAACATACCACTGTACTTTTTCCCCTGAATCGGCAAGCTCAATTAGTTTCAAATGACTTGTGTTTTCATCATCAAGATCAATTTGAAGTGAGCCTTCGCCCGGATCACGAAGACCGCGTTCATAGTCTTTTGTATCTGAGTCTAAGCAAGTCGAATCAATCTTTGAGAACGAGTCCTCGCCGAATGAAAATGCTTTCGGGCAAGTGAAACGAACCACTGCGCCATCTACTACCGCAAATACTTGTGTACCTTGCGCTTTAACATGTGCCATGAGTAGCTACTCCCTTTTTTGGCATAAAAAAAGCCACCGACTGGTGGCATTGGTTTGGAAATAATTAACCCCGCACTTGGCGGGGTTTAATGTTTGTTGGAATCTATGGTTTCACCCTGTATGCCTTTGCATAGTTTTAGGATGCTTTCGGCATGCAGTGTGATGTGTCGATGGTTTGGCTTGGTTCGCTCAATATCAATTCCAATCAATATGGCTGCTTCAATATTTTTCTGCCAATCACCCGTGTCTGGTACTGGCTCTATTGAGCAAAACACATAGCTATCATCACCAATATTAATATCAGCATAATTTTCTTCGTCTGTGCTTGGTCGACACTCTGCAACCACGTAAGCAATATTCATGATTACGCCCCACTTGCAAATGGTAGCGATGGCTGCAATTCTCTTTCTAATTGCGCTATTTCATAATCAAGTGGGTGCTTTTCATGTTTCCACACGTTCATGTCTCTAGCTGAGCAACTAACTTGCTGTTTGCGATTTTCGCGATAACCAACAATATGGTTATATCTAGCCCATTTAGATTGGAAGGTTTGAGTTATTTGGTTTGACATCCACTCAAATGCATCAATAAATGATTCTTTGATAGCATCGGCTTTTTCACCACTAAACCCCATGACAAGAAACATGAAGCCACGTTCTGTCATTTGATAAAAGCCCGTATTTCTTTTCGTATTACCTATCTGTTTGTTTTCTAAGGTAAACGCAAAATTGCGCTCACGGAATTTCTGCGAGCACTTCATATTTTTAATTGCTCGAAGCACATCGGAGTGTCGTTTTTTAAATGCCTCTGCTACTGCATAACTGGTTGTCTTTGGCTCACCATTTTCATTTGATACCATGGCGCGTAAATTTAATGTTGTCATCATGTTCATAAGATTTCCTCTTATATGCTCATGTTCAAAAAAAGAAACTGGCAGGCACGTTGAACATGGAAACGTGCTTTTCGAACCGTCGCTCTAGCCAGTGGTTTGCCTGAAAACAGGCATAAAAAAACCGCCCAATAAGGACGGTTTGATTAAGGGTTAAGATTTATTTATCTTTAATCATGTGATCTGGTGGCTTTGGTGGTTCTGCCCAAACAGTTGAGTCAGCAGGCTGAAGGCTCCATCCAGAACATTCTCGGAAAGTATTGTGTTCAGCATCATAGATAAGAATTGATGGGCCATTAGTCCACACATAACACTCTTGATCATGTTTCGGTTTTTCGTCACCTATTGTTTTCCATTCCATCTTTAATTCCTATCTGTCTAAAAACCAATTCGCATCAAAGCCGCGACCGAAAATATTAGTATCAGCAATGCGCTCAAAATGGTTCGGGTGAATATTGGTGACATAGCAATGTGGCTCTAAAGCCTTTCGTATTGCTGCACGAATATCTGATGCTCTTTTCTGCTGGGTGTCGTAAACCACAATCTGGAATGACACATGATCAGTATTAGCTGGGCAATCCAGATGGTTTTCAGGATTGGCTGTGACCACCGACCAGACCGCATAGGGATATCGTGTTTTGTGTGGTGCAATATCCTCATACACCCTTAAAGGATTGCTGCCAAGTAATGCTGTGACCGCTGAAGCTAATCTCAGTGTCGGAACTACGGGTAAAATGTTCATAACTTGGCGAGTTCCTTGTCGATTTCTTTATTGAAGTTTTCAGCAAAGCTATTGGTTACGGCTTGGATGTTGTTTTGCAGTGCTGGCCGCATGAATGGCGTTGGTGGAAAATGTGAAGCCCCGAACTCTATCCAACGCCAGTGTCGCGTATCACCACCTGGTGTTTTAGGCGGATTTGGATTAGAGAATGACGCACCACCACGAACACCGACCCGCATTACCACTTCATTTGGGTTTCGTGTTTTACCTGCAGCAATCGCAATATTTTTCCAAATTTTCTCGGCTGTCTGCGGATCATCTATTGCTTTTGCGCCTGATCGAGCCGCATCACGAACAATTGCCATCGCTTTACGGGCAGAACGCCTTGCAGCATTCTTCATCAAGCGAGGATTGCCAAGTCTTTTAAGCTTTTCCTGAACTTCACCCAAACCTTCAATATTGAATTCTACTGACATGGCTTACTCCACTAACGACAACTCCAGCGTCATATAAATTCGACCGTTTTCATTGTCGGGTTTAGGTGGCGAAACAATCTGGAAAGTCTGACCATCAAATAAAACGCGCATACTAGAGTCAATATCATCACGTTTGCGCAGTTTTAATCGAGCTGTCGTTTCCGATCCTGCAGCTTTGGCGTTTATCGAATCTTTTACTGAAAGGAATTCTAATTTACCCCAAAGCTTTTTGTATTCAGTCCAAGCTTCGGTTTCATAGTTGTATTCATCATAGGTTGTGGTTTTATGCTGAATCGTTACACGGTGGCATAGTTCGCCTGCACGTTGGGCCATGTTATACCCCCTACGGTTTTTGTGGTGGTGCTTTTGGCTCACCAACTACTTTCTTCTTATGGCAAGGCTGATATCCACCACCTAAACGCACATTCTTACAGGCCCAGCACTGGCAGCCCATTAATTTCTTTAGCCACTTCATAAAACCACCTCAAATCGCTGTAGGCTTACGATATGGATAAAGCAGACTTTGCACAGGCATTGGCAGAAAGTTACCGTTTACTGGTGCTTCCTGCTCAGCATTGCGGTACTGGTCCCAATATCCACACAACAATAAAATCGCCTGATGAATTGCTTTGGGGTAATCAGGTTCAAGCTCATCAGTGATGTAATTCAACACCACCGAATCTGCCGCATCCAAATACCCCTGAAGCATCGCGTCGTTTGAATCGTCGTCATAGCGCAAATGTTCCTTTAGGGTCTCAAGACTTACAATACTCATTCTTCACCCCATTTTTTCTGCGCTAATTTGAAGCTTTCATGGCTAAACTCGCCTGAATGATCCTTTTCACAGTGCCATAGAGAACCTTTATGCGTCACGAACTGACCTGATTTATACTTATTTTCAGCCTTAAAAACGCCTTTATATTGGCTTTTTTGGTCTGAATTATCGACATTTTGAGGTGTATTTGATGTAGATTTTCCGAATGGATCGTCCTGCGCATCACGCTTGGCAAGTGCTGCAAGTGAGAAGTTTTGCTGTTGAATCATTGGTGAGTCGCCACCTTCAACTGGTAAATACCCAAGTCTTGCACGCCCTTCGTTTGGTGCAATTAAGCCTGCACCAACACCATCTTTTAAGTGAGCCATCAATGATGTTGAATCCATGCGGATTAACACATCTAAATCCAAAAACGCTTCAACACCACTTGCTTTAAGTTGCAAGCCGTCGTCCAGTAAGTTTTCGCGCGATTCAATATAGCTCTGCAAACAATCCGAATAATAAATTTCGTTATGTTCTGACACTTTTCCATTTGGTACCTGAGCCAATCCAATCTTGAAAGGTGGCACATGAAAAACCGAACAGATGATTTTGGCTGTCATTTCTAATTGCTCGATTAGCTGAGCGTCAATTGCTGAAATTGAGATTGCCTGAAAAGTCATTCCGTCGCCGAGTACCGCTGTTTTACCCACGTTTGCACCCGAGTAATTTGCATTCCATCGGCTTTGCAGCTCTTCCGCTTTTTCTCTAGGGATCGCCCCTGGTGCAGTCAACACACCTGCAGGTCGGCTGTTGTTTCTAAAAAGGCTGCGAGAGTGTTTTTGAATCTCAATACCTTGCCCTGCAGCCAGTGCGCATGCCGTAATCGGGGAAAGCCCAACCAAAGGATGGTAAAAACAGTTGATACGGTCGTGAATAATTTCAGATGCAGGCACGATTACTGGGTCAGTTTGATTTAACCGATCTTGCCCGAGTTGATAAAACACATTTCCGTTATCATCAATCAGTGGCTTGCATAAATCAGGATTAAGGACAACCAACTCCGTGACTTCACCAAAAATATCACGACGCTTTAACACATAAGTGTTGCCACGTAAGAGCAATGAAGTCGTCCAGTGTTCGCTGAATTGCTGCCAAATTTGAAAGCGGTTTGGTTTATTGAGCACCCGAAATTTGCTCGGTATTTCTGTGCGAACCAAAACGCCTTTTTGCTGCTTTTTTAATTGGATTGGCATTTTACCAATGTCTTGAGAGATAAGGGAAACGCAAGTAAATACCGCATGGTGTGCAGTCATGTCTTCACGCGTTAATTCATCATTCTTTTGCCAAGCGCCTGAATATGGCTCTTGCACAAACAAAGACGTCCACCCTTGGTTTGAATGGACACTTTGCAGTGATTTTTTTCGGAAAAGTCTGTCAAAAATGCCCATCTAAACCGCCTTATTCTTGCTCAGTAGTAACTGTTTTGGTCTTGCGAGTTGTCTTTTTAGGTTCTTCGTAAGCTTCCGCCACGCCTGTTTTGATCAAAATATTTGCTTCAAAGTCGGTTACTTCAAGCACATCACCAACATTGGCGTTGTGCATAACCTTTAAATATTTAACTTTCATAGACTGTTCCTATAGCTAAACAATTGTGATGCTTAGATATAAAAACAGCCCCGATTAAGGAGCTGTTTTTTGGTGACTTTAATTAGCCGCCAGTTGGTGTGTAATCCAAGAATGCTGCAGCAATCGGACGACGTTTTGCCCAGGTGATGAATTTCTCAACACGTACCGCAAATTTGTTTTCTTGCCATAAGTGGTGAGTCGTACCACCATCGACCAGAGTGGCTTGATCAGAGTAAGACACATCTACACCGCCATCCTGAGCAAGCAGGATTTCAGAAGTTTTAACAAGAATAATCTTGTCGCCTACCGCCTGCGATGTGATGACTGGAATACCCATTAATGTACGAGTGCCGCGAAGCGCCATGCCTGCGAAATAGCTATTGCCAAGCGCATCACGTAGCAAGCTAATTTGTGCAGCACGTGTTTCAGACATTAAGAAGTACGCACCATCAAGCGATAAATTTGCTGCAACAAACGTATTGATCAAAGCAAGAAGGTCGGCTTCGTACGCTGCTGCAGTTGTACCTGTATTTGGAGTGGCTGTTACCCCATTTAGAACACCTGCTGGACGCGTAGTTGATGCAGCCGCCGCATCAAGGAAGGTGTTATCAATAAGCGTTTTTGATGCTTCGATAAGATCATCACGTACTAAAACGTCTACCGCTGGATCAGAACGTCGCATTAATTCCTGCGTATAAACAGTAATCGCTGCAAGCTTGTGTTCTTTAATTTCCACTTCGCCATAGGTCGGGTTGGTTAATGGCTTAGCCGCACCTTCACCCACCCAAGCAGCAGTGCCACCTGTTAATTGGCTTGGGATTTTTGAGTTAAACGGTACTGCACGGAACCCATTCAATTGTTCAAATACGGTTGCTGCACGAAGCATTTCAACGAATTCACCGACCAAGCGGTTTTCTTGCACCAATGCAGACGCAAAGCCAACGTCGGTTGTGGTACCTAGTGTGGCTTTTGTCACTAAGTCCTGAACTTCGTCACCAAAGCCCATTTGCTTAGCCATATCTACTGGCGAAACGAAGTTGCCATTTTTAGCAGCCAATTGTGAGCATAATTTCGCACGTGCGTATTGCGCGAAGCCAATACCTTTAGCCAGTTTTACCACTTCAATTTTTGGCTGCTTGCCTTCTGAATCAGGTTCACCTGCAGCAGATTTTTTAGCATCATCTTCGCTTTGGCCAGCAGCTGGGGTTGCAGTTTTTGCAGCAGCTTCAGTGGCAGCGATTTGTTTCTTAACGCGAGCAATATTCTTTTCGATTGCAGCAATATCGGCTTCAATAACTTGAATAGACTTTTCAGTGTCTTCATCTGGTGTTTGACCTGCATCAAGAGATTTGGTCATAAGACCTTGCAGCTCAATGTTTTTTGCAGCAAGTGCGTCAAGTAATTGTTTTAAATACTTGTTCATAGTTTTACTCCACCCTTTGTTGGGCAATTCAATTTAACGGTTACGTGTTTTTTCTCTGCCGAATCGCCAGCAGTGGGTTTTTCTACTTTCGTTTTTGGCAGCTCGTCACCAGGCGCGGATTTTTCTTGCTGCTCGAAAGATTTAGAAATCGTTTTAATTTCGGTAATGGATGCTTCTGCATTTGCAGGTACGGTTACAGCCGATAGCTCAAACCACTCCCATTCTTTAAAATGCAACCCCCATGAGCGCGGGATGTCTTCAACTGTGATGCCTCGGAATCCGATTGAAAGACCTTTGACTAAACCTGACTTAATGGACTGCCAAGCCTCATCAATGCGGTCCTTCAGCTTGCCTTCCTCTTCAATCTTGGCAATTTGGACAGTCACTTCGATGCCTTTATCTGTGACAACTGCCTCAGTCACTTCACCAATCGGTTGTGAGTGCATGTGTTGCCAAAGGAAAGGAATAGGCAAAGCAAACTTCGCACCTTGCGGGTCCACAATATCGTCGGAACGATCAGGGCTTGGTGTTGATGCAATCCCTTTAATGATTCGCTGTTCAGCATCAAAGGATTTGACCTGCAGCAAGCTGTAAGCCTTTTTCATGTAGGCTTCTCCTTAAAATGAAAAACCCACATAAGTGGGCATTAAATAAAGTGAATTTCGTAATCTTTTTCGGAGACATCGGGATTCATCGACATTAAGGCCACCGCGTTAAACGTGGCAATCAATGGGTCAATCTTCCCGACACCTGATTCCTGTTTGCTGATCATCATGCCGTTACCCTTAACCACTGCACGTGCATTACCCACACACCATGTCATCAGTCCTTGACCAGCGTGATACAGGTTACCCTCGGCAAGCTTCCGTTCGGTTGTTAAGATGTAGGACATGAGCTTAAATCCCTGTTGAACTGCAATGAGCCTATCTTCAGGAATGCCTGCATCAAGTAAGCCATCTAAGAGACCACCTAGACCCAGTGGATCCAGTCCAATTTTGTCGAGCTTGCCAGAGTCGAAGCATTTCTTTGCAATGGCCGCCAACTGGTCGATGTCATCTCCAATACGTTCAACAATGGTCAGACTGCCTTCCTTTTCATAATCAGCATATTTTGGTGCATTCTCTTTGCGTCTTTCGACTGCGGTTTTATTGCACCAAGCATGATTCCATAACCACCATTTACGACTTTTTGCATGCCGACCAAGTACAGCGAATCCAAGCAAGTCATCAAGGCCACCACCATCAATCCCGCAGGTAATAACGTCTGATTGCTCAATCAACTTATCTAAGGTGAATTTTTTAGATTGCTGTAACCAATATTCAGCACCAGCCCAGCGGTTGGCGCGAAGATTAATACCAATCTCAACATTCAGGCGCTTGGCTAGAAAGTCTCTAAAGTCGGATTCCTCACCATCACGCGACTGCTCAAAATCATCTTCAAGCTGAACCGGATCGACTGAGGTGCCATAGTTTGGGTTTGGGATGTGGAAGTTTTCTTTTTTAAGATGCTCCCCATCCTCAATCATCTGCTTTGGGAACTCGTAAATCAGAGGTAGAAACTTATTGTTCTGTTTAATCCCATCACGAATATCACGGGCATAATCTAATTTTTGCTTAAATACGCCGCACGGCTGCTCATTGGCCTGAGTTGTCAGGTAGATAATGCAGCCTTCTGGGCGTGATGCCAGACCACCGGTCGCTTCACGAAACATGCTGGCCGCACCTGCATTCTTTTGAAACAAGTGCAACTCGTCAATCAGAATCCATGAAGCCTTTTTACCACCTACTGTATTTGATTCAGCAGCAACCACCTTAAGAGTGGCCTTGGTTGATCGATGTGTGATTGTTTTGGTGTGCTCTGAAATATTAAGCAATGCGCTTAATTCTTCATCCGCTTTAATTGCATCCCGAATTGGAATAAAACTATTGTCCGCGACCTCTTTTGTGGGCGCGAGAATAATCAACTCAGCAGATCCGCGGTCATTCATGATCAATGCTGTCAGCATAATGAATGCTGCCAGTGTTGACTTTGAGTTCTTCTTTGGAATTAAAAGGAAAAATTCACGGATTAAGCGCCGGCTCTCATCTTCACTATAAGCACCAAAGATTGAGGCCACGAATTCAAATACCCAAGGCCGGGTAATTTCACCCATAGTTGGCTGGCCAATCACATCAGTCACAATCAGACTCTTAAAAACATCCAATGCCATTTCCGCTTCTTCTGGAAATAGTGGCTTGCATGGCATGAGTGACTGCCCTTTTACAATCTTTTGCTCCCAATCGGGACACGCTGTGGACCAATTGAGTGATGTCATACTTCAACCTAACTGTAATTTGCTTTTCTTGCTGATCGAGTAGCGTATTTACCACCGCCAGTTGCAGCAGCCTTGGCATCATCTGCCTGAGATTCTTTTTTACCTTTTTCAGCAACTTTACCGTGGACATAAGGCAGTGCTGCTTTTGCCGCATCCAACCGAAGCTTCATGTCTTCAACTGGATCACTAAAAATGCTGATTAGAAATTCAAGCGGATCGGGTTTAGCACCTGCGTTCGCAACATCAATTCGAGTGACTATAGGTCTCTCTATATTTTTTTCAGCATTAACATCGTGCTTAACATGACCATTTGCATTCAATCGCTCAATGTATGCAACCACATCGGGGTCTTTCAGCATTCTTGAGCCTGCTTGAGATGCAGTCTTTTCAGGGCATCCAGCGAAAATTGCAGCTTGCTTATTATCCATTCCATCAAGGTGGGCATGAGCAAACTTCTTCTTTTTTTCTGTTAAAGCCATACACCCTCCTTTAACATATTTGTGAAATGGGAAATTTTTTTATAAGTGAGAGGGGGCGTGGTCTAGAATACCTAACGACTCCAAACAATTAACCACCCCCCACACCTCAAGCGAGAACCTTGTCACCTTTCTCACTATTGCATCTTCTACAAGCACATCTCAGATTTGATTCGACATGCATGCCACCTTTACTTAATGGAACAACATGATCGACCTCTGGCGCATTGGCCTCATAGGTACCACGTAGCTTTGATGGTGTATTGATACCACATAAATAGCACGTCCAATTATCTCTAGTGAGAATATGGATAGGATCAATAGATTCCACGACTGCAGCCTTCCTCTTTAAGGCATCCCGTCTTGCTCTCTTCGCCCTGTATCTCAGGGTTGTTCTTTCGTTCTTGTTCTCGCAGTTAGGTGAACAATATCTCTTAAGCTTGCCTTGATATGGAGCCTCACAGAGTGCATTGCATACCACGCAAAATGAAACCCGAATGTGAGCTTCAGCTATCACTGTGAATAACCTTCGCTGCTCTTTGGATTTATCCGCTATGTGTTTAACTCTACAGATTGATGAGCAATACTTTGACTGGCCTTGCTTGGTTGTAAAGTCTTTGTCACAACTGATGCATTGCTTGATGTTAACTGTCTTCTTGGCTTGATACTTATTCTTGTCTCTACATTGCTGTGAACAACAGGTAGATGTTTTGCGCTTCGGGGTAAATGAGTTATTGCATACCACGCATGCGATTAATGGTTTACTACATACATTAAAGTGTGCAGAATTATCAGCGGTCATGTTTATCTCCAGCAAGATAAATGTGATCAGAAGCCCTTTAAGATTGCCGTCTTTTAGGGCTTTGTTTTATCTAATAATTATACCAAAAAATCATTTAAATATCTGTTTTTCTTCACGTTGTTTTACAGATGAGTGACATGAAGCGCATAGTGATTGCCACTTACTTTTATCCCAGAAAAGTGCCTGATCACCCTTATGTGGGATGATATGATCGACTACTGTTGCCACAGTCACACGATTGTTTCTCTCGCAGTAAACACATAGTGGATTTAATGACAAGAAGCGCTCTCTTGCTTTTTGCCACTTATAGCCATAACCGCGTTGGGTGGACGACTTGCTATCACGCCATGAATCACTGACCTGCTTGATTGGCCTTGGTGCCTTCGGTGTCATCGCTTGTAGTTTGCTTTGCAGTCTGGGTAGCTTCATCACTAATCTCTATAACAACATTGCCGTACAGAACTTCAGTCTCAACATCTTCGCGCTTATGATTGATAACAAACTTGCCGTCAACCTTCTTGAATCGCTTGATGCATCCCTCTTCCTCATCAGCAACAACCACATCCCGAACATACTCACCATTAAGCTTGACTTTAACCTTGCCGAGTAGTCCGCGCTCTATAGCTTCATCAACAGTTAGTTTCATAATCACCCATCCAAATACTGTGACTTAGGTTTCTCATCCTCATCATCACCTTCAATCTGAATCAATAGCTCATTGATCTGAGCATTCTGTTCATTGTTGATCTGGATGACTTGGACCACTTGGTTTATTAGTTGGTTGTTCTGTTCGATTAGCTTTAGAAGTAAGTCGTTCGATGCATAACCGCATTCTTTCTCTTGATCGCTCATATTGTTCTTTCATCCATTTGCGTCTTTCTTCACAGCCTTGGCATGTCATCACTTCATCTCCAACGCATACATCAAATCATCAGGTGTATGTAGATAGCACCCATGTTTATTACAGAATGCATGTATGTCATTTAGGTATTCAGTGAACTGCTCAACACTTGCATCAGTCGTTGTGATTAATTCATTCAGCCCATCTGCCACTTGCTGATACGTCGGGTGCTTTTGATCTTTCAAAACCTTTACCGCTGCAAACGTCTTTCTGTATTGGCCGACATCATCACGATGATAAATACGCGCTAAGAATTGCTTTTTAAAGAACAAATGCTCTGTATCTTTATCTGTGCCTTGATGCTTCGCCCATTGAGCAACCCACATCCAATAGAGTCTATTCTGCGCCTTGCTTCGATCTTCCTGCTTCTGATCTATACGCACCACCAAAGGCTTGCCATCACTCAAAGCATCCGCATGATGTCTGTGCATATAAGCAATGGCTCGACCCACTTCTTCAAACGACTTGATAACAAAACATGCAGGTTCGAGTTTGACTTTCGCATTCATCAAAACACCTCACCACCTTTTCGCATCATCAACTCAGTCTTAACCAACCACTGATCAAACATCGCTTCACTCTCTGCCCGATTACCCAATTGGAATGTATCGAACTGGAAATGGCATGAATGACATAGCGGCACTGTGAACTGATCTGAACTTTTGATCGATCTACCCTTACCATGCTTGGCTGAATTACTGTGAGCCGCTTGTGAATTTGGATTGCCACACCTTACACACGGAAGCTTACGAATCTCGGCCAGTCGCTTAGGACTTCGCATTGAGTTGCTTCTCTATGTTATAAATCTGCCTGCCAATCTTCTTTAATTCAGCACCACAGTCTTGTTTGAATGCATGGCTTGAAAAGAGGAAGCAGAATAATTGTTTTAAGAATCGGAGCATCACAATCTCCTAAAAATAATCTGGATGGCGGCATTCAATTTAAACCACTCCGAATAAATGGAATCCGCCAAAACCATGTTGTTCGCACCTGATTAGTCGAAATTAAACTAAAGCTTTCATATCATCACCACTTGGTTGATTTATTTTATGCATAAAAAAAGCCCACCTTTCGATGAGCCTTTACGGTAATTATCAGTCTTTCCTGATTGTCATTTGCTAATCACAAGTTGGGCAATGCGTATAACTTCGTCCAACTTAACACAAATTTAAACGAAGTGTGCTGCACTGTCAATAGGGCAAATTCTCAATCACACCATCAAGGTACGAAAGCCCTTTGTCAATCTCAGCACGTACCTTTGCTTTACTGCAATCATGAGCATTTGCAATACTCAAGTACGACCAATTGTTTTCATAAAAAAGGATTAAAAACCAAGCTCTTTCCTGCATAAACTCCCGACTATCATTGTGCATTTTTGCTAACAACTTGCTAACTCGCACCGCTTCATAATCTTCAATCTCAACTGGAATTGACACCTTGCTCGCACGTATTCTTGTTTTGTCACTTTGGTCAATCAAGATAGCAAGTGGATTGGCTGACACGTTTGTTTTTACAGTTCTCACCCAAGCCCCGTATTGCTCAAGCCATTGGTGAGCTGAACGCTTGGACCAATCAATTTTTAACTCTGTCGCCGCATTCATCCCTATTCCCTCTTATTTCCCAAATATTCCCAACAAAACCTGCCCAATGATAAAAACCACCACCATGATCACCAATGCCTTATCTGCACTATTCATCCCTACCCCCCTAAATCTCTCTAATCTCTAAACCATGAACCGATTTCATTAAGTGTTTCTTTAAGCGATAAACTGGCAAATTCCGTGTCATCTTGCTTTTGACATCCTCAACTACCAACTGCCCTTTTTCTTGATATACAAAATCTGCGACATACTTGAGTGCTGGCTTGCGTCTTGGCTCACTTTCAAACTTGACCGACTCAGCCAAAATGAAAGCCTTTTGCAGCTCCAAGTTTTCAATTTCCCCTGCTCGTTCCAACAGTGACAAATCCCGATAACGCCTTGCTTCTTTCTGACTATCGAAAGTGATGCCGTTAAGCACCACTTTCTTGTTGTTGTATTTAGTCACTGGCAGCTCTCCACATCTGTAATGGCTTGTTTCACTCGAATCCAATATGGGTCTGAATAAGAGTCTGAAACCATATATTCATATTCAGCCATTTCTACACCACCCAACTTTTCAACCAATTCATGCGACTCTACAAGGCGTTTTAGGCTCTCATGCATTTCTATCGTTCTAATAATGCCATTCTCAAGAAATTGCTTTACCGATCTCAAACCCACTGCTTT